>JBAUJO010000093.1:0-19331 GCA_049683875.1 Ornithinimicrobium sp. | reverse complement strand
GGTGTGGGGTCCGTCTGCGGGTGGTAGCCCGGCAGCACCAGCTCACCCCGGCCCTGCTGGGTGACCAGCGCGGCCAGGGCGTCCTTGGACACGTCGACCAGCACCGGTCCCGGTCGACCACTGGCTGCCAGGTGGAACGCGCTGGCGACCGTGTCGGCGATCTGGTTGGGGTCGGTCACCAGGAAGGAGTGCTTGGTGACCGGCATCGCGATGCTGCGGATGTCGGCCTCCTGGAAGGCGTCCGAGCCCATCGCGGCGCTCGGCACGTTGCCGGTGATCGCGACGATCGGCACGGAGTCCATGTTGGCGTCGGCCAGCGGGGTGACCAGGTTGGTGGCACCGGGGCCGCTCGTGGCCATGCACACGCCCACGCGGCCGGTCGCTGCGGCATACCCCTGGGCTGCGTGCCCCGCCCCCTGCTCGTGCCGCACCAGGATGTGCCGCAGGCCCTCGGCGCCGTAGAGCGCGTCGTAGAGCGGCAGCACGGCGCCCCCGGGGAGTCCGAAGATGTGCTCGACGCCGACGCGCTGGAGCGTGTCGACCAGGGTCTCCGCACCCGTGCGGGGCGCGGGGCGAGCGGGGCCTGCGGCAGCGGCGGTGGTGGTGACCGTGCTCATGGATGCGGTGTCCTGTCGGGTCGAGTCTGGTGGTGCGTCGGGGTCGGGCAACAAAAAACCCCTCGGTCCGTGAGGACGAACGAGGGGAGGACGCGATCGGCTGCGGTCAGCGCGATACGCGTCCTGTCGGAATAAGTACGAGAGCGAGGTGCATGGCCTCAACGATGAAGCATGATTGCCGCGACGTCAACCCCCGCCTTCACGACTCCTGCAGCGGCACGAAGCTGTACCACCCCTCCTGTTCGGTGCTGACCTGCCCGTCGTGGAGGTGGGCCGTCACCAGCCGGCCGTTGACCGGGATGACCATCCTGCCCCCCTGGGCGAGCTGGTCGAGGAGTGCCTGCGGCACGTCATGAGCCTCGGCACTGACCAGGATGCGGTCGTAGGGCGCGCGCTCGGGCCAGCCCAGGACGCCGCGGACCGCCTGCTCGACGGTGGCTGCGGTCACCCCGTGCGCCACCAGCGCTCGGCGGCTCCGCTCGACCAGGGCAGGTTCGATCTCCACTCCCAGCACCCACCCGTCCGGCGCGACCAGCGACGCCAGCATCGCGGTGGTCCAGCCGGAGCCGGAGCCGACGTCGAGCACCCGGTGACCGGGCTGGGCGTCCAGCAGCTCGAGCAGCCGCAGCACCGTGCTGGGCTGCGAGCACGTCGAGCCGTGGCCGATGCCCAGCGCCCGGTCGGCCCCTGCCCAGGCCTGCTGGTCCGCCGGCAGGAAGCCCCGCCGGGGCACTGCCTTCATCACCTTCCGGATCCGGTCGGCCATCACACCATTCTCCTCGCCCGACCACGGTCCTGCCCAGGGCCACGGCCGGGTCCTGCGCGCACACCGGGGCTTCGGCATACTGAGCCCATGGCCGATCACTATGACGTTGTTGTCCTGGGCGCTGGCCCCGGTGGGTATGTCGCGGCGATCCGCGCATCGCAGCTGGGCAAGAAGGTGGCCGTCGTCGAGAAGAAGTACTGGGGCGGGGTGTGCCTCAACGTCGGCTGCATCCCGAGCAAGGCCCTGCTGCGCAACGCCGAGCTGTCGCACCTCCTGCAGCACGAGAAGGCCAAGTTCGGCATCGAGGGCGAGGCGTCGATGTCGTTCGGCCCGACCCACAAGCGCAGCCGCCAGGTGTCCGACGGCATCGTCAAGGGCGTGCACTACCTGATGAAGAAGAACAAGATCACCGAGGTCGACGGATGGGGCACGCTGACCAGCCCGACCTCGATGGACGTCGAGTCCGACGAGGGCGAGAAGACCCAGCTGACCTACGACAACCTCATCATCGCCACCGGTGCCTACACCCGGCTCGTGCCCGGGACCGAGCTCTCCGAGCGGGTGGTGACGTACGAGGAGCAGATCCTCACCGACGAGCTGCCCGGCAGCATCGTCATCGCCGGGTCCGGGGCCATCGGGGTGGAGTTCGCCTACGTCCTGGCCAACTTCGGCGTCGAGGTCACCATCGTGGAGTTTCTCGACCGGATCGTGCCGCTGGAGGATCCGGAGGTCTCCAAGGAGCTGGCCAAGCAGTACAAGAAGCTCGGTGTGACGTTGATGACCTCGACCAAGGTCGAGGAGATCGACGACTCCGGCGACAAGGTCAAGGTCACCGTGTCCCCCGCCGACGGCGGAGACTCCCAGACGCTGGAGACCGACAAGGTCATGCAGGCCATCGGGTTCGTTCCGCGCGTGGAAGGGTACGGGCTGGAGGACATTGGGGTCGAGCTCACCGACCGCGGCGCGATCGCGATCGACGGCCGGGGCCGCACCAACGTCGACGGCGTCTACGCGGTTGGTGACGTGACCGCCAAGCTGATGCTCGCGCACACCGCAGAGGCCATGGGCATCGTGGCCGCCGAGACCATCGCCGGCGCAGACACGATGGAGGTCGAGTACGACTTCATCCCGCGCGCGACCTACTGCCAGCCGCAGGTCGCCTCGATGGGCTACACCGAGGAGCAGGCCAAGGAGAAGGGGTATGACGTCACCGTGGCCAAGTTCCCCTTCAGCGCCAACGGCAAGGCAGCCGGCTTGGGTGAGCCGGTCGGCTTCGTCAAGATCATCGCGGACAAGGAGTTCCACGAGATCATCGGCGCGCACCTCATCGGCCCTGACGTCACCGAGCTGCTGCCGGTGCTCACGCTCGCTCAGCGTTGGGACCTGACGGCCGACGAGGTCGCCCGCAACGTCTTCGCGCACCCCACCCTCGGGGAGTCGGTGAAGGAGGCCGTGCACGGCATCGCCGGGCACATGATCAACCTCTAACGGCACCAGGAGGGGCGGCATAGCGTGGAGCGGTGATCCGACTGCATGGCCAGCCGATCAGGGTTGTGCCCCCCGCCGCCGCCCTCGCCCTGGCCGCCGCCCTTCTCGCCGCTGTCCTCGTTGCTGCAGGCGTCATCGCGTGGGTTGCGGGGGCCGGCGTCACGCTTGCCTTCGGAATGGGGGTCGTGGGCGGTGTCCCGGCGGCGACGTCGGAAGCGACGCTTGCCGTGCGGGTCTTGACGGGGCTCCTGCTCGCAGCGGGCGCCCTGGGCGGATCGTTGACCTCGTCGTCGCCGTGGGAGAGCGCCGCGCTCGTCATCGTGCTGGCGCTCGCCCAGGGGCGACTGACGGTCAACGCGTCCGGTATTGCCGTCTTCGCACCGGTGATCGCCGCCGTCTTCGCCTCGGTGGACGTGATCGGCCACCCCGCCCTCATTGCGCTCGGGGTGATCCTCGGCTACGCCTTCGTCCAGCTGCTGAGCGTGGTGATGCGCCTGCCCCGCCGCGCGTCGGCCGTCGAGCCACGAATGGCCTGGCTACACGCGGCCGTCTTCGCCGTTCTGGCGGGTCCTGCCGTACTCGTGACGAGGTCGTTGGAGGTCGGTCATGGCTACTGGCTACTGCTGACCCTGGCCGTCGTGCTTCAGCCTGCCCCGGGGGTGGCGCGAGCGGTAGCACTGGCCCGCATGGCAGGAACGGTCAGCGGTGTGGTGGTGGCGATCGTCATGGTGGCCGTGCTGCCGGCGCCCCTGCTTGTGCTGGCAGCAGCCGCCTGCCTCCTGCTCTCGGTCGGGTGGGGCATCTCCGCCGATGTCGGCCGCTCGGCCCACTACGGAGTGCTCGCGATCCTGTTCCTCGGCTCGGGAGGGAGCCTGGCCACCGGGGTGGATCTCGGGATCGAACGGCTCGTCCTCACCGGGGCCGCCGTCGTGCTGGCCATCGCCGCGAGCGCGGTGCTCGAGCGAATCGAACGCAGCAGCTAGCCGAGCGCGAAGGCGACCACGCACGCCGCGCAGAGCGCCATCCCGACCAGGTGGCTGGGGATGCTCTGCTCGCGCAGGACGAGTCTGGCCAGAAGGATGGTGACCGCCGGGTAGAGCGAGGTGATCACCGCGGCCAGGGTCAGCGAGCCCAGCTGGCTGGCGGCGGTGAACAGCACCACCGCCGTGACGGCGAGCAGCCCGGGCACCACGGCCCACCGACTGACCCGCGGAAGCCCCGGGCGTAGCGCCAGGGCGTACGCCACCAGCAGGACGAACGAGACGACCTGCGACGTGGCCACCGGCCACAGACCGTGCTGGTCGCCGGCCAGGTCGAGACCGATGAACAAAGTGGCGAAGCCCGTGCCCGCCAACAACCCGTCGAGCACCCCGGCACCGACTCGACCCGCTGGTGGCCCGCCAGCCGAGCGAGAGACCAGCCAGACGCCCGGCAACGCCAACAGGACACCGACCATCGCTGCCGTCGACAGCCGCTCCCCGAGCACAATATCGACGATCACCGGCAGCCCAGCGGCCCCGACCGCGGACAGCGGCGCAGCGATGTTCATGGTGCCGGACGCCAGCCCCCGGTAGAGCGCGAGCGTGCCCACCGCGCCGCCCACTCCCGCGAGGGCACCCCACAGCAACGAGACCAGGTCAGGGGCAGCCTCGCGGCGCACCAGGACCAACAGCATGATCGCGAGGGCCGCCGCACCCTGCATGACCACTCCGACGCGGGCGTAGTGCGCGCCGCGGGAGAGCAGGCCCCCGAGGAAGTCGGAGCTGCCGTAGCAGACCGCTGCCGTCAGGGCGAGCGGTATGGACAGCTCCACGAGACGTCAGGGTTGGGGCTGGTGGTCGCTCAGCGGGCTGATGCTCAGGTGCCGACCTGTCGACGCTTGGTCACCTGTCCGCGCACCAGTCCGTTGACCAGCAGCACCAGCACGGCAGCGACGAGCACCTGCAGGATCAAGACCTGCCACCAGACGGTCATGTCCATCCCTTCGGCCAGGAAGCCGCCCACGAAGGCACCGACCAGACCCACGACGAAGGTCAGGATCCAACCGATCGCCTGACGGCCGGGAATGATCAGGCGGCCCAGAGCACCGATGACGATGCCGGCGAGCAGGGCGGTGAAGATGCCGGAGGTGGCCAAAGGTGTCTCCTAGAGATGATGGGTGCTGACGCTGGAGCCTAACCTGCGTCACCCCGATCCGAGCAGAGGCGACCTCAGCCGTTCTCGGCGACACGCGTGGCGATCTCCAGCAGCCGCAGGTAGCCGCTGAGCTCCCAGGCTGTCCGGCCCACGAAGAGACCCCCCACCCCGTCGATCCCGAGCAGGTCGGCGGCATTGTCCAGGGTGACGGACCCGCCGTAGAGAAGCCCCGACACCGTGGTTCCGTACTCGCGGTCCAGGGCCGCGAACGGTTCGGCCAGCTCCTCGGTGGTCGCGGGCCTGCCATGCTCGCCGATGGCCCAGATCGGCTCGTAGGCGATGAGCACCCGGGCAAGATCGTCGCCGGCGAGGCCGTCGAGGGCACGCGTGGCCTGACCCAGGATGTGGTTGGTCGAGCCCCCGTCCGCCTTGACCTCCTCGCTCTCCCCGATGCACAGCAGGGGGGTCAGCCCCAGCTCGAGAGTCGCCGCGACCTTCATGCGCACGGTCTCGTCGGTGTCCCCGAAGTGCTCTCGGCGTTCAGAGTGACCGATCTCGACCAGCCGCGCCCCGGCGTCGGCCACCTGCACCACGGACACCTCCCCGGTCCAGGCGCCCTCGTGCGCCCAGTGCGCGTTCTGCGCTCCGAGCGTCACCGGGGAGTCGGGGCCGAGCTCCCGGCGGACCGTATCCAGGGCGGTGAACGACGGGATGATGAACGGCCGGACTCCCGATGGGGCGGACCCGCCCAGATGCTCCGTGAGCCCGCGTGCGTACTCACCAGCCTGGCCAAGGGTCTTGGTCATCTTCCAGCTCGTGCCGACCCACAGGTCGCCACCGTCCGCTGGCCGTACCACCGACCCCTCAGGCACCTTCATAGTCGCTGATGGCATCCACCTTCGCCGCCGAGGAGGACTCAGGGTCGAAGTGCAGCCCCAGCCACTCGTGTGCCAGCACCCGCGCCAGCTCGAGGCCGACGACGCGCTCGCCCATGCAGAGCACCTGCGCGTTGTTCGACAGCACCGAACGCTGCACCGAGTAGAGGTCGTGCGCCGTCACCGCGCGGATGCCCTTGACCTTGTTGGCCGAGATGGCGACCCCGAGCCCCGTGCCGCAGACCAGCAGCGCACGGTCCGCCTCGCCGGCCACGATCTTCTCGCCCGCGGCGACGGCGACGTTGGGGTACATGGTCTCGTCCTCGCTGGCCATGACGCCGACGTCCTCCACGGAGTCGACCCGCTCGTCGGCTTCCAGGTCCTTGCGTAGCGCTTCTTTATAGTTCAAGCCGGCGCTGTCGCCGCCGACCACGATCCTCAGTCCCATTGGTCTCTCCCTCGTTCGTCGTACGGTCTGTGCTTCGGTACGTGCTTGTTCAGCTGCTCAGGTGCTCGCCCAGGGCCTTCATCAGCAACGAGAACGAGAGAGCTCCGGGGTCGACGGTGCCGACGCTCTTCTCACCGAGCACGCGGGACCGCCCGAGCTGGGCCTGCATGTCGGCGGTCTTGTCGGCCGCCTCTCGTGCGGCCCGTGCGGCGGTGGTCACCGCCGCCCCGGCATCCCCATCGAGCTCCTTGGACAGGCTCTCGCGGAACGGCACCGCCGCGTCGACCATCGTCTTGTCGCCCGGCTCGGCACCGCCCAGCCGCATCACCGCGTCGACGCCGGAGATGAGCGCGTCCACGGTGCGTTGGTCGCCTCCACCCTCGGTGTCGGAGAAGACCCCACCGGCCGCGGTGAGCGCCGCCCCCCAGAGGGCACCCGAAGTGCCACCAGCGGAGTCCGACCAGGCCTCACCGGCCAGGAGCAGGGTGGTTCGGGCGCCGGCCTGCTGCTCGACCGCCTCCCGAGCGGCCTTCAACGCGCCGCGAGAGCCGTAGACCATGCCTTGGCCGTGGTCGCCGTCGCCGGCCACAGCGTCGAGTCGGCCCAGCTCGTCCTCCTCGTCCGCACAGACCTGCTCGAAGACCTCGAGCACCGCGACGATCTCACGCGCCACGTCCTGCGACGCCTGGTCGGCGTCGGGGATCTCGCTGGCGTCTGCGGTCCAGGTCTCGGCCCTCGGCTCGCGCTCGGCCTCCGGCATGGCACCTCGGTGATAGGCGGGCGTGTCCACGGGGGCCAGCCAGTGCTGCTCCAGCTCCTCGTCCAGGAAGACCAAGGTCAAGGACAGCCCGGCCATGTCGAGGCTGGTGACGAACTCACCGACCTCGGGGCGCACCGGGGTCAGGCCCTTGTCCTTCAGGCCCTCGGCCAGCCGGGAGTACACGACGAAGAGCTCCTCGTACTTCACCGTCCCGAGACCGTTGAGCAGCACCGCGACCCGGCCGTCGTAGCCGTTCTCACCGCGGGTCGGCTCCTCGGCCAGCACGCTGTCGAGCAGCAGGTCGGCCACCTCCGAGGCTGTCCCGAGCGTGTCATCGCGCACACCGGGCTCGCCGTGGATGCCCAGGCCCACTCCCATCTGTCCCTCCTCCACCGTGAACAGCGGTTCGTCCGCCCCGGGGACTGTGCATCCGGCGAAGGCCAGACCGAACGACCGCGTGGCGTCGTTCGCCTTCCACGCGATCCGCTCGGCCTCGTCGAGGTCGGCGCCCGCCTCGATCGCGGCACCGACCAGCTTGAAGACCGGCAGGTCCCCCGCGATGCCGCGTCGGTCGCGATGGTTCTCCTCGCTGTTCGAGACGATGTCGTCGCTGACCGGGACGATCCGCACGTCGATGCCCTCGTGCCGCAGCTTCTCCGCCGCCAGCCCGAAGTGCAGGACGTCTCCCGCGTAGTTGCCGAAGCCCAACAGGACACCGCCACCGTTCTCGGCGTTGCGCACCACCGAGTACACCTCGGTGGCCGACGGAGAGGCGAAGATGTTGCCGCACGGAGCACCGTGACCCATCCCGGGGCCCACCCAGCCGGCGAAGGCCGGGTAGTGCCCCGAGCCGCCACCCATCACCAGGGCGACCTGGCCCTGTGGGGTCCGGGTCGATCTGACCACCCCTCCGGGTACCTCGACGACATGGTCGGGGTGAGAGGCCACCAGGCCACGCACCGCCTCGTCAGCGAAGTCGTCCGGGTCGTTGAGCAGGTAGGTCATGGTCTTCCTTTCGTCATTGAAAGAGGAGTCACTGAATGCGGAGTCACTGAATGCGGAGTCACTGAACAGCAGTCACTGAACGCAAGCGCATCAGGACACGACGATCCAGGCTACCGAGAGGATCGCCATCCCGCTCAGTCCAAGCACGGTGCACAGCACCGTCCACGTCCGCAGACCACCGGCGACCGAGAGCCCGAGGAAGCGGGTGGCGATCCAGAAGCCCGAGTCGTTGATGTGCGACAGGCACACCGAGCCCATGGCGATGGCCAGGATGATGAGGCCGACCTGGATGGAGCTGTAGTCGCCGGCCTGAACGGTGGACTGGACCAGCCCGGCCGCGGTCAGCGTGGCCACAGTGCCGGAGCCCTGGGCGACCTTGAACGAGAGCGCGAGCAGGAACGCCAGCAAGAGGATCGGCACGCCGGTGTCGATCAGCAGCCCGGACACGGCCTCGCCGACACCGGAAACGGTCAGCACCTTCGCGAAGACACCGCCAGCACCCGTGACGAACACGACGATCGCCGCCGGGGCGAGGGCGGAGTCCATCAGGTCGCTCATCTCCTCCCGCCCCCAGCCGTGCCGGGTGCCGAGCAGGAACATCGAGAGCACGCAGGCGACCACCAGGGCGAACCCGGGCGCGCCGACCAGCGAGAGCACCCGGAACGGCGCAGAACCTTCGTCGAAGACGATCTGGCCGATGGTCCCCGAGGAGATCATCAGGATCGGCAGCAGGATCATGGCGACCACCAGACCGGCCGACGGTCGGGTGATCACCCCGGTACCTGCCGTCGCGGGGCTGACGATCGTGTCCGTGCTGGAGGTGCCGGTCGGGGTGCCGGCGCCTTCGGACCCATTCTCCGGCCGGGTCCCCTCACGGGTGAAGTCGGCGGCGCCGGTGTGCGCGTACTTCTCCGCGACCTCCGGTGAGACGGCGAAGTCCGTGCCCGAGGTGATGCGGCGGGACAGGAAGTAGACCAGCGGAGCCATCGGGATCACCAGCAGCAGACCCATGATGGTCACCAGGCCGAGCAGGTCCTCACCCAGCAGCGTGGTCGAGCCCACGATGCCCGGGTGCGGCGGCACCGAGTTGTGGATGAAGACCATGAACACCGCCACCGGGATTCCCAGAGCGATGGGACTGCGGTGCCCACTGGCCTTGGCGAAGCTGAAGATGATCGGCACCAGGATAATGAAGGCGACGTCGAAGAAGATCGGGATGCCGACCAGCCCGGAGGCGATGAGCAGGGCCGGGCCGAGCCGGTCCTCACCGAGCTTCTCGGCCGCCTTGTGAGCGATGATCTCGGCGCCGCCCGTCTTCTCGATGATCCCGCCGAGCATGGCGCCGAGGCCCACGAGGAGAGCGACGCTGCCGAGTGTGCCCCCCATGCCCTCGACGACGGTGGGAATGATGTCCTCCACCGCGATGCCCGCCGCGAGAGCGGTGAGCACGGAGACGACCAGCAGGGAGAGGTAGGCCGGCCACTTCAGCTTCATGACCGTGAACAAGAGGATCGCGATGGCCGCGACCGCCACGAAGATCAGGTACGTGGAGCCCATATCAGCGCTCGATTCCGTCGAGCTTGAGCATCTTCGCCAGCACCCGGTCGAGGTCGTCGTCCGCCCAGATGCGTTCCCAGTCCTCCTTGATGATCGCCTCACGGCCGTAGTCCATGGCCAGCAGGCACGCGTCCGAGAAGGGGTTCGACCCGCGCAGGGCGTTGGTGAGCGCGATGTAGATATGACCGTGCAGCATGGCCTCCACCGCCGGCTCGGGGATGCCGACCTCGTGGACCGCGTGGTCCTTCTGGTCTTGAAGGAACTGCCCAATCATGCAGCCGATGGTCTCGACGAGCGTGGGCTCGAGCTGGGCGAGCTGCTTGACGCTCACCCAGTGGACGTCGATGACCGGGGCGTACATCGCCCGCACCACCTGCTCGGTGCGCTCCTTGGCGGCCTCGTCGGTGCCCTCGAAGCTGGCCACGACCTCCTGGGGGGCGGCGATGCCTCCGAAGGTGTCGGCGTGCTCCTCGACCGTGGTGCGCTCGAGGAAGACCGAGGGGTGGCACGGATGAGCGCAGGCCTGGTGGACGTCGTCGCGCGTGGTCAACAACCCGGCGTAGGCGGCTGCCGGGTCGAGCGTCAGCAGCACCGCCCCGGCCTGCATCATCGGGACCACCTCGGCCGAGACGGCGCCGAGGGCGACGTCGGGAACGGCGAGGATGACCACGTCGGACTGACCAACGGCCTCGTCGACCGCCGAGACGCTGCGTCCCAGCGCCTCGATGCTCTCGCGACCGGTCTGCGAGGCCTCGCAGTAGAAGACTCTGGCGTCGGTGAGGTCGAGGTTGTTGCAGACGCGGACGCCCATCTTTCCGGCGGCCCCGACGACGGTCACGCTGAGCGCCGCGTCGAGGTGGACGTCCTTGCCTCGTAGCGGGTTGAGCTCTGCTCTGGTGGTACTCATGGTGCCTCTCCTTGGTGTGATGATGCGGATGTTCCAGTGGTCTGTGGGTGGTTGTCCCGGTAATGGCGCAGGGCGCGCAACGTGGCCTGCGTCCATTCCCGCTCGATGGCGAGGGTGAGCTCCAGGTCGCCCTGCCAGGGGAGCCAGTGCTCGACGATGGCCGCCGGCGCCCGCCCGCCGGTGTAGACGGCGTCGAGCTCACGCTGCAGGTCCAGCAGCCCCTCGCCGATCCGAGCGCCGGAGAGGGTGAACCCCACCCACCCGTCCTGGCGGTCGAACCGGAAGTCCTTGACGTGCAGGCTCAGGGCATGAGTAGCGGCGTCGTCGACGACGGTGTCCGGGTGCTCGAGTGCGGAGACGCAGTTCGCGGGGTCGAGACAGATCCCGACCCGCGGGCTCTGCAGGCGCTCGACGACGTCGAGCAGGTCGCTGGTGCTGACCTGCTCGTAGGTCTCCAGCGCGAGGTCGACCCCGTCGGACTCCAACCGGGCCACGGTGCGGCGCAGCGTTCGCACCGCCCCCTCGACCCCGTCTGCCATCTCAGGGCGCTGGATCATCGAGCGCAGCACCGGCGCGTCCAAGCGGGTCGCGATGTCGAGGTAGCGCTCGAGGTGCTCCGGGGCGATGCCACGGGTTCCGAGCTCGAGCCGCAGACCCAGGTCGTGGGCCTGCTGGCGAAGGTCGCTCAGAGCGGCGTCGTCGTAGGCGTCGATGCGCGGGTCGTCGCAGATCTGGAACACCTCGCACCCCAAGGTTGCGGCACGCTCCAGCATCCCCTCGATGGGTAACGGCGCCGGGTTGCGCTCGTTCCACTCCCAGAACAGCGCGTATGTCCCGACTCCAATGTCCATGGGTCTGGAACGTAGTCGAAAAGCGTCAATTGGTCAACCGGTTAACCAATTCTCGTTGATCGATACACTACGAGCGTGACAACCGATCCCCATGTCGAGGCCCTCCGGCTGAACGCCGCGCCGACCCGATCACCCAGCGACTCGGTGGTCAACAGCCTGCTCACCCACATCCTCGGCGGCACCATGAGCGCCGGAGACCGGCTCCCTCCGGAGCGCAAGCTGGTCGAGATCCTGGGGGTGGGGCGCTCGGCGGTGCGGGAGGCGATGGCCGCCCTGGAGGTCCTCGGCGTGGTCGAGACCCGGGCCGGTTCCGGGACCTACCTGCGCTCCTCCAGCTCCGAGCTGCTCCCCCGGACACTGTCGTGGGGCATGTTGATGAACCGGCAGAGCACCCAGCAGCTCGCCGTGGTGCGGGCCGCCCTGGAGCGCGCGGCCGCCGAGGTGGCCGCGCAGGCCGCGGACAGCGAGGACGTGGTGCGCCTGATGGACTCAGTCGAGGAGCAAGGAGAGGCGAGGGGAGATGTCGTCCGCTACGTGGATGCCGACATGGCGTTTCACCAGCATCTGGCCGTGATCGCCGGTAACCCCATCCTGGAAGATCTGCTGTCGACGTCGCGCTCGCTGCTGCGGGTGTGGTTCGACAATGCCGTGGACAGCGCCGCCGACATGGACGCCGCCGTCGAGGAGCATCTCGCGATCGCCCAGGCGATCGCGGCGGGCGACTCGGCCGCTGCCGGGTCGGCGATGGCTGCGCATATGCAGACCGCCACCGCGCGCATCCTGCGCACCTCTGAGGAGCGGGCCGCCACGGCCTGACCCAGTCTGCGCACGACTCCGGTCTCGCCCTTCCACCAGACCATCGCCGAGCAGTCCTAGCCGAACAGTCCTATAGGAAACGAGCGGATTAGGACTCGGCGGCCGGCGGCGCGGAGGTAGGGGGCTCGCCTGGACGAGGGGCATGGGGCTCCTCGAGCCTCGCCTCCTCGGCCAGGGCCCGTTCCTTCACCCCCGCGATGTGCTCGTACATGATGCGGTAGACCTCGGGGCCAACGCCCCGGCGTAGCGCAGCCAGCAGCTCCCGATGCTCGGAGATGGCGAAACGCGCATCCTGCACGCCGACGCCGATGAAGAGGCGGAACCGCTGCCCGTGCCCACCGAGAGCCTCGTAGGCCCGCAGGAGCGCGCTGTTGCCGGCCTGCTCGGCGATCAGCCGGTGGAAGCGCTCGTCCGCCCGGTGGTAGTCCCGGATGGCCGCCGGCTCGGGGCCGGACGGTGCCCGGTCCATGGCCTCGATCGCCTCCTCCAGCTCGCGGTAGAGCGCGGGCGTTGCGCGGGCGCAGGTCATCTCGGCCAGAAAGGGCTCGATCACCAACCGGGCGTCCATGAGGTCGGCCATCTGCCGCACGTTCGGCAGCTCAGCCACCCAGTAGCCCCGTCTGGGGACGCGCACGACGTTCCCAGTCGACTCCAGCCGGGCCAGCGCCTCACGCACCGGCGTCGGTGAGACCCCGAGGTGCCGCGCGGTGCCATCGATGCTGATGCTGTCGCCGGAGTCCAACGACCCGTCAAGCAACCCCCCCACCAGGCTTTCGTAGACCTGGTCGACGAGGCTGCTGCCCGGCGACGCACCGCTCGGCCCCGTGGGTCCGGTGGGTTCGCTGGAGTCGAGGAAGTCGGCGGCCCCTTCACCTTCGGTCATCCCTGGCTCCCTTTCGCGGGCCCGACATGGTCCTTCATCCTACGAAAGCCATTGACACGGGATGGCGAGATGGCTATATCCTATAGGAAATCTTGCCTGAGAGGACGATGATGTTCACGGCGCAGACCTGGCCCATTGCGGCCAACATGCTCTCGTTCGGCGCCACTGCGCCCGACGGGGGACACATCAAGGACGCACCGGCATCGGTCTGGGCGCGGCAGCTGCGCCAGGTGCGCGAGCTCGGGATCGACCACATCGACCCCACCGACGCATGGGTACCCCTGGCCGTGCTGTCCGATGACCGGGTGGAGGAGTTCCGCGAGACGTTGGCCGGTGAGGGCCTGGCCATCTCTTCCATCTCCATGACCCGCAACTCCGTCGTCGACGTCGAGCACGGCGAGCGCAACCTGGAGCACGCGCACCGCCTCATCGACCTGGCGCCGACGTTCGGGGCCACCATCGTCAACACCGGCTTCATGCAGGCGGTCACTGCCGAGCAGGCTGAGCACGTCTGGTTCTGGCTGGCGACCGGTCACGTCGACGACCCCGCGCTGCGGGACCTGGCGATCGAGCGCATCCGCGAGCTCGGAGACCACGCGTCACAGAACGGCATCCAGCTCAGTCTGGAGATGTACGAGGACACCTACATCGGCACCCCCGACGAGGCGGTCTCCTTCGTCCGCGACGTCGACCACGAAGCCGTCGGGCTCAACCCCGACCTGGGCAACCTCGTCCGGCTCCACCGCCCGATGCCGCACTTCAGCGAGATGTTCGAGACCGTGCTGCCGTACACCAACTTCTGGCACATCAAGAACTACTCCCGCGACTTCGACCCGGCCACCGGTGCCTACAGCTCGGCTCCGCTGCCCCTGAAGTACGGCTACATCAACTACCGGCAGGTGATCCGCCGCGCACTGGAGCTCGGTTACTCCGGTCCGTTCTGCTGTGAGCACTACGGCTCGGACTCCCTGGGCGTGTGCGCCGAGAACGGCGAGTACATCCGCCAGGTCCTCACCTCAGCACTGGCCTGAACCCCGACCACCACGAAGGACTCACATGGACCGCATCAGCACCGTCACCGTCGTCGGAGCCGGCTACATGGGCGGCGGCATCGCCCAGGCACTCGCGCTGTCCGGCATCCCGGTCCGCATCACCGACGCCAACCCGGAGGCCACCCAGGCCGCACTGGAGCGGCTGCGTACCGAGGCCCAGGAGTTCGAGGAGCAGGGACTGTTCGACGAGGGTAGCGCCGCGACCATCACCGAGAACCTGCAGGCCGTCGACAGCATCGAGGATGCCGTTGCCGACGTCGACTTCATCGAGGAGGCGGTCTTCGAGGACCCGGACGTCAAGAAGGAGGTGCTCGGCCGCATCTCCGCGGCCGCCCGACCGGACGCCATCATCGGCACCAACACCTCCACCATCCCGGTGAGCGTGATGGCCCCGGCGGTCACCAACCCCGAACGGTTCCTCACCGTGCACTTCTCCAACCCGGCGCCCTTCATTCCCGGGGTCGAGCTCGTCGCCGGCGAGGCCACCACCCAGGAGGTCATCGACGCCGTCCGCGACCTGCTGGACCGGGCCGGGCGCGAAGGCGCCCAGGTGGCCGACACCCCGGGTATGGCGCTGAACCGGCTGCAGTACGCCCTACTGCGCGAGGCCGCGCTCATCGTCGAGGACGGAGTGGCCACCGCCGAGGACGTGGACACCATCGTGCGCACCACCTTCGGCTTCCGGCTCGGGTTCTTCGGGCCGTTCGCGATCGCCGACCAGGCGGGTCTCGAGGTCTACGTCAAGGGCTTCCGCACGCTCGAGGACGCCTTCGGGGAACGGATGTCCGTGCCCCAGGTAGTCGTCGACGCGGTGGAGAACGGTCGCAAGGGCACCAAGAACGGCAAGGGTCTCACCGGCGACTTCGACGATGAGACCAAGCGTGCCCTCATCGCCTACCGCAACAAGGCCTACTCACGCATGGGCGACCTGCTGCGCGAGCTCGGTCCGGCGCCGACCGGATCGTAACCACCCCCGCCGGGAGCCGACCGAAGACACCGAGAGCCCCCGCCGCCTCCACCGAAGAGGAAACCTATGGACGACGTCGTCCTCGCGGACAGACCCACCTGGCTGCTCATCGCCATCGCCGTCGCCGCTATCGCGGTGCTGCTCTTCCTGATCATCCGGGTGCGCCTGCACGCCTTCTTCTCGCTCATCGTGGTCAGCATGCTGACCGGCCTCGCGGCCGGGATCGGCATCGGCGACGTCGTCGACGTGGTGATCGAGGGGTTCAGCTCCACCGTCGGAGCGGTGGCACTGCTCGTCGGTTTCGGAGCCGTGCTCGGCCGGCTGGTCGAGATGACCGGTGGCGCGCAGGTGCTGGCGGACAAGATGCTCTCCCGGTTCGGTGAGGACAGGGCCCCCCTGGCTCTGGCCGTCGCTTCGCTGTTCTACGCCTTCCCGATCTTCCTGGACGCCGGGTTCATCGTGATGCTGCCGATCATCTACACGGTGGCGCGACGCCTCGGCGGCTCGTTCATGCTCTACGTGCTGCCCTCGATCGGCGCGTTCCTGATGATGCACGCACTCACCCCGCCGCACCCCGGGCCCACGGCGGCCGCCACCGTGATGGGCGCCGACATCGGTCTCGTGGTCGTCGTCGCCCTGCTGGTGGGCCTGCCGACCTGGTACGTCGCCGGCTACCGACTCGGTCTCCTCATCGCCAAGCGATACCCGGACACCCCGGTGCCGAGCCTGCTGGGCGAGCCCAAGGACTACTCCGAGGAAGAGCGCCCCGGCTTCTGGACCGTCATCCTGGTGCTGCTGCTGCCGTTGGGCCTGATCTTCTTCAACACCATCTTCTCCACGCTGGAGGCCAACGGGACCGTCAGCGACGACAACTTCATCTACGGCCTGTCGCGGTTCATCGGCACGACCGCGGTAGCCCTGCTGATCGCCTCGCTGCTGGCCATGGTGCTGCTGTACATCGTGCCGCGGCGCCGCAGCGGGGAGAAGATCGGCGGCCTCCTCGAGGATCTGGTCGACGACGCGCTGGCGCCGGTCTGCTCGATCATCCTCATCACCGGTGCCGGTGGCGCCTTCGGGCGCATCCTCACCGAGACGGGCATCGGCCAGACCGTCGCGGACGGGCTGGACGCCGCGGGACTGCCCATCATGCTGGCCGGGTTCCTGGTCGCCATCGCCTTCCGCGTGGCCCAAGGCTCGGCCACCGTCGCCGCGACCACGGCCGGGTCGATCATGGCCCCGGCGGTGACGAGTATGGACGTCACGGGCATCGCCCTGGCCGCCGTGGTGGTGGGCATCACCGCCGGCTCCATCACCTTCTCGCACGTCAACGACTCGGGCTTCTGGCTGATCGGCCGGTTCTGTGGGTTCGACACCGTCACCACGCTAAAGACGTGGTCGGTGATCGGCACCGCCATCGGCTTCATGGCTTTCGCGCTGGCCTTCGTGGTCTACGCCATCTTCGCCTGACGAGCTGGACGTTGCTCGGATCGACTCGGACTGACTCGGACGGGCTCGCCTCAGAGCAGGCGGCGGTCCATGGCCCAGGCGGTCAGCTCGTGCCTGGACGACAGCTGCAGCTTGCGCAGCACCGACGACACGTGGGTCTCCACCGTCTTGATCGAGATGAACAGCTCCTTGGCGACCTCCTTGTACTGGTACCCGCGAGCGATCAGGCGCATGACCTCGCGCTCGCGGGTGCTCAGGCGGTCCAGCTCCTCGTCGACCTCGGCGACCTCACCGGCTGCCGCCCCGAAGGCGTCCAGTACGAAGCCGGCCAGCCGCGGGCTGAACACCGCATCCCCCTCGGCCACCCGATGCACCGCGGCGGCCAGATCCGTGCCCCCGATGGTCTTGGTGACGTAACCCCGAGCACCGGCCCGGATCACCGCGATGACGTCCTCCGCGGCGTCGGAGACGGACAGCGCAAGGAAGCGCACAGGGTGCCCGTCCTCGGTCACCATTCCGGCACATCCTCGGATGACGTCCTGGCCACCGTGCCCGGAGCCGCCGGGCAGATGGACATCCAGCAGGACAACGTCAGGGCGGGTGTCCCGCACCCGTGCGACGGCGGTGTCGACGTCGGGAGCCTCGGCGACCACCACGACATCGGGAGCCACCTCGGCCAGCTCGGCCCGGACCCCGACCCGGAAGAGTCGGTGGTCATCCACCAGCACCACGCGCGTCACCCGGTCAGCGTCCATCGTTGCTCTCCTGTTCCTTGGCCGGCTCGCTCAGCGGCAGGCTCAGACTGATCTCGGTACCGTCCTCCAGCGTGCGGACCCTGGCCGAACCGCCATGACGCCTCATCCGGCCGACGATGGACTCGCGCACGCCAAGTCGGTCAGGGGAGACCTGCTTGAGGTCGAAACCGGGGCCGTGGTCCCGCACGAACGCCTCGACCTGCCCCTGACCCACCTCCACATAGCCGGACACCGGGGGCGCGCCGTGTCGCACCGCGTTGACCAGGGCTTCGCGCAGTGCGGCTACCAGGGCGTGGGTGCGTTCGGTCGCGGCATGGTCGCCGGTGACCACGACGTCGATGGCCACTCCGTACAGGTCCTCCACCTCGGCGGCCACCTCGGCGACCGCACTCGCCAGGGTGGCCTCGGTCCCCGGAGGCCCGGCGAACAGCCACTGCCTCAGCTCGCGCTCTTGGGCACGAGCGAGCCGGGTGACCTGGGGGTCACTGGAGGAGCGTTGGATCAGCGCCAACGTCTGCAGGACCGAGTCGTGCAGGTGGGCCGCGATGTCGGCGCGCTCGGTGGCCCGGATACGCTCCCCCTGCTCACTGCGCAGGTCCGTCCACAGGCGGGTGGCGAACGGCGCGACGATGACCCCGACGCCGAGAAGCACGACGAGCACCGCCACGACCACGTCCCACAGCTCTTTCAGCGCGAGCTGGCGGGTGGTCAGCAGCACCAGGCCGATGACCGCCACGGCCAGGCCCGCCCCCACCCAGACCAGCACGACTCCACGGCGCCGCGGGTCGTCCGGCATCCAGCGTCGGCGGGTGGCCTCATCCAGCTGGGCCCAGGCAAAGACGGCCCCGGCCGCGATGACCACCACGGGTGCCCAGAACGAGGTGTTCACCCGCAGCCCGCTCCACAGCGCCAACCCCGTGACCAGCAGGGCCAGACCCAGCAGCAGCACCGCGGTGGCCCGTGCCGTGCGACCGAACCTGCCTGCGCCCGCTCCTGTCGCCGGTGCCGCCTCACCCTCGGGGACGAAGGCCCAGAGGAACGCGTAGGCGATGACTCCGGCACCGCCGGTGAGGGTGAGCACCAGGAAGCCCAGGCGAACGGTCAGCACCTTGATCTGCAGGTGAGCCGCAAGACCGGCTGCCACCCCGGCCAGCACCCTGGCCTCACTCGGGCGCAGCAGTGGCGGCCGCACGACCGGGAGGTCCTGCGTGCCGGGGCTGGAACGCGCCATCCACCCATCCTCACCCATGCCGATCCACGCGGACACCGTGCTCAGGGCTGTCGGGGGCAGGATCAGGGTGACGCCAGGGTCGACCCTCATGGCGGCCATCGGAGAGGTTGAGCACAGTAGAGGTATGACCGAGCACACCTCCTCGCAGACCCAGTCCTCCGTGCCGCCGCCCGAGCCGGGGGCCCACGGCACACCCGTGGGCGACAACGGGCCTTTCGACCGGCTGCGACGGATGGATCTGCGTCGCAGCCCCGACGGCTGGCTCGGCGGTGTCTGCTCGGGCCTCGCGCACCGGGTAGGCCTCGATCCGTTGGTGGTGCGCGCCGGCACCGTCCTGCTGGTCGTCTTCTTCGGCCTCGGCCTTCTGCTTTACCTGCTGGCGTGGGCCTTCATCCCCGACACCCGCGAGCGGACCCACGTCGAGGAGGGCCTGCGCCACGGGGCAGCCTCATCGATCTTCCTTCTGGTCATCACCAGTCTGGTGCTGCTGGGTTCGCTGCCCTGGTGGGCCGGGAGCGCCTTCGGCTTCGACGGGGGCTTCGGCCTGGTGGGCCTGCTCGTCACCGCGCTGCTGGCCTGGGCCGTATGGACAGTGTGGAAGAACCGAGCTGCGCCCGGGTCGTTCGCCTACGCCACCGACGGGAGCACCCCGGCCGCTTCGAGCGCGGGGAGCACCGCGACCACCCGCACCCCACCCCCTCCCCCGCCGGGCGGATACGCCGCTGGGAGCGGTCACGCCCCTGCCAGCGGGCCGGCGCCGGCCGGTGCGAC
>JBAUJO010000092.1:0-26771 GCA_049683875.1 Ornithinimicrobium sp. | reverse complement strand
GTCCCACAACTTAGAGCGACAGTAAGAGGTACCCCTTTTGCTACATCTTGCTCGTACCGAGAGACTCTACTGATAACCCGCCGGCTCCGGTGGTGGTCCACTCCCCCTCCCGGGTCACCAGCATCGGTGCCACACGTGCCCTGTCCAGGGCCTCCGCTGCGCTCCGGTGCGTCGCATGCAGGTACGGGCGACTGACGTGTCCCCTCACGGGCTAGGACCGGCCAGGTACGGCTAGACGGTGTGACGTGAGGTCGACCCCAGCTGGGTCACATGGTGTTCCTCTTCACGGCTGGTTCGGGGATGCCGGTGAGGTTCCAGAGGGCGACACTCACTTGGCCCCCTGGGTTGAGGAGGCTGGGGTCGCCGAGGAAGAGCCGCTCGCCTGGCGGTGGGCAGAACCAGTGGTCACCGGATGGGTCGGGTTGGTCGTCGGTCAGTACAGGCTCCCAGGTGGCGTTCGGGTGCCAGAGGACCAACTGCGGTGTCGTAAGGTGCACTCCGCCGAAGTCGAACTCTGCGGGGTTCACGGGCACGACCTTGTGGCCGACCAGATCCTGGGAAACGCGTGCTCGGGTCCCCGGGTAGCGAGTCCAAAGACCCTCTCGAGTGAGTCGGATGGCCCGGATAATGATGCGCCCCATGGGGCTCACTGCTGTAGGTATCGGTAGCTCTGTCCCATCGACCGCTCCGATGACCGCCAAATCTTCTGTGGTCTCCTGATGGATGCGCCACCGGGCGAGCTGATCCCCATCGCCAATGTTCAGGGAGAAGCGGAGCGGGTTCTGCTCGCCGCGTTGGAGGTGTAGCTCCTGGCTGCCCGCCAAAGCCAACATCACCTTCAGAGAGTTAGCGACCTGGCTGTTCGTGGTGTCCAGCAACTCCAGCCCCAGGTTCAGCGTGACCTCGTCTCCGGAGCCGGTGAAGGTGACTGGCAACAGGACCGAGTCTTCGACGAGCACCTTCCGGGTGACGACATCTCCTTCGTGGTTCTCGTCGACGACCGCGGCGTCATAGGAGACGATCTCCTCACCGTCTGCGCCGGCCAAGCGAACGGTGACCCGCTGCGCCGGGTCCTCACGCGCCAGCACAGTCGTAGTCAGCCGAGTCCACTCGCGGCCAAGTTCGAAGATGTTCGGCACTTCTTCGGGGTCGCCTTCAGCTGCCGGTCCCCAGAACACGGCGGCTTCCTGGATGATGTCCTCGGGTCGACAGCGACGGTCTCGGTGAAGCACTCCTGTGGTAGCTCGAGCACCCCGCAAGACTGAAGGTCCTCGATGAGGCGCAGCGTGCTCAAGATCACGAGCGTGATGCGACTCCACACCGAGACCCCGGCGGCATACCGCTCCTTGAGCGACACCTCAAAGACGCGTCTCTTCTCACCGGTTGGGTCGGCATGGGCGACGTCGGCGTAGAACCAGCCGTGACCCAGCAAGGCGTCGGTTAAGGGTTCGCCCGGCCCGGGGTCGCCGGGCCGGTAGGTCTGGACCCAGTACGCCTGCCTCGAAAGGACGGAGGTATTCACTCTTGCCCAGCCGGACCGCACCGCTTCTAGTCTGGTGCTCAGCTCCGAGAGCAACTCCCCGTGATCCCTGATCGCAGCGTCGAGCGTGGCCATCACCTTGGCGTGATGAATGGGCTCCCCGCTAAAGGATGACGGGCCGGGCCCTGGCAGCCAAAGACTCGAACAGCTCTTCGGGCGGCAACGTGCGACGCATCTTGGCGGGATGGCCAGGGCTGAGAGTGAGCGTGAAACTGTCCTGGGCCAGGACGAGCAGGGCCTCGTGGTCCCGGGCCAGAGGGTGGGCAGCCACGCGTCGGGCCCGAACGACGAACCCCGCCAGGGGTGACTCACGGCTCATGAAACCAGTCTGGAGACGCGAACAAGGAATGTTGAGGATGCTGACTCAGCGTCTCCCAGTCGACCGCATGCGCTGCTCGGTGATGATCGTTCGCACCCGGCACGGGTGCCTCCTCCCGTAGCGGGCCGGTGGCGTTCAGAACTTTGCTCAGAATCTCTATCGCTGTGCTCCTGGGGTACACCCGCCCACCAGATCTGTTACGAAACGCGCAACCACCCTGGTTAACGTGCATCTGGGGTCTCGACCCACGTCGGGTCAAGGTTGCCCTCAGCGGCCGGTGCCCACGGAGCCGGCTCACCTCCGGGGTCGTCACGAGCCGGGGCGCTGCGCGGTCCGACCCGCCAATAGTGCGCCTAAGGGGTCGATGTTTCGTTGCGGACCACTTTGCGTGCGCCGATCATCGCCTCACCGACCCCCCACACCCGCCACGTCCCGTCCTCGTACTTGCACAGGGTCATGAAGGCACCGTTGCGAGTCGTGAACGCCGCGAAGACTTGAGAGGTCTCTGATACCCCGGGCACGAAGCGCAGGAAGGCTACGCGATCCGGGGCGTCGACTGCGTAGTACACCCCCGAAACGATGGCCAGGTCATGGAGTAGCGCCTCGCACCAAGCGTAGTCGCCGAAGGCCTTCGGATCGTGGGTGAGGGTATGCAAGGCGTTGGTGTACTGGCCCCGGTCCTCGAGCGCCGTCAACCAGGTGAGCGCAACATGTAGCGGGTCGGTCGCATCAAAGTTCCTACTCCACTCGGCTACCGGCGATTCATCGTCGGCCGCGGCGACAAGCGCCGGGATGTTACTACTCGGCTCGACGCCGACCAGCAGCACTTGGTGTATCAAGTTGGCGAACGTGGGCGCGATATCGGTGAGACCGGCCAGCAGTTCCTGCGTAGTCATCGGGGGCCGACTCTTCCGCGCGGCGTAGCGCTCGATGGCTTCAGCACAAGCGGCGATGTCGTCGTTCAGCAGGGTGAACAGGAAAGCCTCAGGGTGCATGACGACCACATCGTGTGGGTC
This sequence comes from Ornithinimicrobium sp., assembly GCA_049683875.1. Classification (GTDB taxonomy): domain Bacteria; phylum Actinomycetota; class Actinomycetes; order Actinomycetales; family Dermatophilaceae; genus Ornithinicoccus. Next base: position 23,896 of record JBAUJO010000092.1, on the reverse strand, counting down.
GCAGGCATCATCAGGAAAGTCCTTCACGTTGGTGGTGACCAGGATGCCTGCGCCCGACGCGACAGCAGCCGCCAACACATGGCGGTCTTTCGGGTGGCACTCAAGCCCTGCCTCCATCCACTCGTAGCCGTGCACTGTTGCCTCAGGAAAGGCCCAACGCATCGCCTTCAGTCGCCGCGCCATGTCGTCGGCAGGCTGGCCCAGTTTGTGGACCAGCGCCCGCTCGGTCTCCTCAAGGATGTGTTCGGACCACCGCGGCTCGTAGAGCCCTTCTTCGGCCAGGGCCAGCAAGAGGCTGGACAGGTTGTACGGCACCAGGACGCAGGCGTCCAGGAGGACAATTTCGCTCAACGGGTGGCGATGATCTCGTCGGGTCCGGAGCCGTGCGTCGCTGCTAGTTCGTCAAGGGCTTTGGCGCGACGGCTGCTCCGGCTGGCCAGGAAATCGTCGACAGCGGACCGAGGTAGCCGTCGATGCACTCCTGGTTGCTCGTAGGACAGCAGTCCGTCCTCGAGCATCTTCACAAGAGTCGGTCGGCTCACTCGCAACAGGTCCGCAGCTTCCTGAGTGCTCAACATCTCCTTCACGGGCAGCACTTCGACCCGATGGCCAGCGGCGAGCTCACCCAACACCGCGGCCAGCACCACTCGGGCATGGTCGCTCACTTCCACGGTGACAGAGCCCACGGTGATGGTCGAAGCACCCTCGAGCGACTGACCTAGCAGCATCGCTTCGCGCTCCGCTACATCAGCAGTGGTGAGGCGGTGATCGAGCATCGACATGCACCCATTCTACCTCAAAACGAACGAAACGAAAGGGTGCAGCCTCCCCCGCTGGGTGTGCCCTGCGCTTCGCCACAGACCGCTGTTCTGTTGCGGTACACCCGCCGCACAGATGTTTCTCGAAACAAGGGACCACCCTGCGTTACGTACATCCGGGGTCTAGACCCGCGCCTGTGTGGCCGTGGTCCACGGCCACCACTTTGTGCCCAGCTAAACCCGGCCTCGCCCCTCCAGCTGCCCGGAACTGCGAGGATGACAGCTGTGGAGGAAGCGTTGCAGGCATTGCGGCGATCAGTCCGCCGCCACATCCAGATGGGCATCGGCGTCCTCGCGCTGGCCACGCTCACCAGCGCCCTGATCCTGACGCTCCTCGGCCGAGAGTGGGGGTTGTGGTGGTTGTGGTCGGTACTGCACTCGGTCCTGGCTGCTGTCACCTGGGGCGTGATCCTGTGGTTCTTCATCGACCGCTCCGACATGGAATGGATCTTCAAGATCAGCCGCCTGGACGACCTGACGCCCGCCAACGTGACTGAAGTCGGACCGGGTAAGCGACTGACGGTGGGACTGGCGACCGGCGAGGTGCTGGTATGGCGAACCCGCCGCGCCACCCGGCTAGCTGCGGGGCAGCAGGTCTGGCTCGTGCCACCTGTTGAAACGCAACGGCCCATCGTCACGGTCGCACCGAACGACGACGACACGAGCCCTAGGGTGCTGTGGCCCAAAGAGCTCTCCCGCCCCCCGGGTCGTTGGGACTGCTAGGAGCAGCCGGCGGCCCAACTCATCAGATCCCTGCGACCACACTCACTTATCGGGCACATACTCCTCTCGCATCAAGATGACCCGTTGGTAGTCCGCCTCCGACGGCCCGGCGGCCTCAATAACGCGCTTCGAGGTCCAAAAGCGGATGTATCGCGCACCGAACTTGTTGACGTCGTCGACCTTGCGGATCTCGTCCCACGCAAACGAAGCGCTTCCTCACGAGGGGCCGATAGGTCACACCGTCAACGCTGACCAGGACCTTCACCCGAGACGACGCGAGCCACCCGGCCGCGACAAGGAGAAACGAGACTCCGAGCGCGACGCCACGGGTCGTAGGACCGTCATCCATGGAGCCCGTGAGCCATCCGAGGCCGAACAGCGACCACAGCGTCGCGAACCCCGCCGCCACCTGCCAAGGCATGGTGCTTGACTTCCCCAACGCCATGCAAGCATAGTGTAAGCATGCCAAACGTGTTAGTCCGTGACCTTCCCGACGATGTCCATGCCGCTCTCCAGCAGAAGGCTGCGCAACACCACCAGTCGCTGCAGCAGTATCTGACCGCGGAGTTGCGCCACCTTGCCGATCGTCGCCAGATCAGTGACGTACTGGAGGACATCGAGACTCTGCATGGTGGCCGGGTCGGACTACGCCAAGCAAGCCAAGACCTCGATGACGAACGTGCACAACGGTGATCGTCGTTGACGCCTCGGTACTCGCCAACGCCCTCGGTGACGACGACCAGCACGGCCGCATCGCCCGCGCCGAGCTGATTTCTGCGGGCGATCTCGCCGCCCCCGACCTGATCGACGTCGAGACGACCGCCGTGCTGCGAAAGCGCTGGCTGGCCCAAAGCATCCCCGATCAGCGCTTCGAGGCTGCGATCACGGACTTGCAGCGACTGGATTTCGAACGGGTTCCGACACTGCGACTGATCCGTCGCGCGTACGAGTTGCGCGCCAACGTCACAGTCTATGACGCCACCTACGTCGCGCTGGCTGAAGCCCTCGGCTGCGAACTGCTCACGGGGGACAAACGCCTCGCCGCTGCAACCGGACCGCGATGCGCCATTCGAATGCTGTCATGACGGCAGCGAGGTCCGCCGTCGCCGTATGCCGATCGGCGTACGGCGATCGGAAGCTGCCCGGGGTGATGCAACTTTTGGTTGCGATCAGTGCGTCACCTCGGTAGCCTCTCATGCAACTAATCGTTGCAGGAGGATGTTGTGGAGCTAGGGACCATCGAGCGGGAGATTTTCGTCCAGGCGTCGCCGGAGATCGTGTACGACGTAGTCAGCGACCCTGAGCATGTGCGGCGGTGGTGGCCGGACGACGCTCGTTGCGACCCGACGCGGGGGTCGTCCGGTGAGATCGTCTTCGGGACGGATGCCGAGGCGACCGTGGTCGGGTTTACTGTCGTCGACGCTCAACCGCCGTACCGGTTCTCCTTCCGGTGGACGCACCCGGCGAACCAGCCGGCTGTCGAGGGCAACTCGCTGCTGGTCGTCTTCGACCTCACCGCGTCGCGCGGCGGGACGTTGCTGAAGATGACCGAGAGCGGCTTCCGGGAGATGGGCTGGGAGGCCGCGCTGCTCGAACAGCAGTACCGCGACCACGTCACCGGCTGGGACTTCTACTTGCCACGGCTCGAGCGCTACCTCGCCCAGATCGGAAACCGGCCGTGACCAACTGCGCGGGCGGCGACGTCGAGAACGAACTGTGGTCAGCGATCGGCGATCCGACCCGCCGTCAGCTGCTCGACCTGCTGCTCGCCGCAGGCGACAGCACCGCGACCACGTTGAGTGAGCAGTTACCGGTCACGCGGCAGGCGGTAGCAAAGCACCTCGCCGTGCTCGACCACGTGGCCCTGGTCCGCTCGAGCGCGGTCGGGCGCGAGAGGCGCTACCGCGTCGACGCGGCCCAGCTGGCCCGGGCAGTAGCGCAACTCGATTCGGTCGGGCGCGCCTGGGACGCCCGACTGCAGCGGGCAAAACGCCTCGCCGAGGCGATCGAGCGCGCCGAACGCACGAAGAAGGACTGACAGTCCGAGAACCGACAACCAAGGAGAAACGATGAGCAATCACCTGACCGGACCCGCTCTGCCGCCCGTGGTCGACAGGGACAGCTTCGACGCCGAACTCACGACGATTCGCGCGCGGGAGAAGGCCCTCACCCGTGAGAGTGACGCACTCGCCGCCGCCCGCCGCCGACTGCCGATGGTCGAAGTCGACGCGGACCTCGAGCTGACCGGCCCCAACGGACCGCAGAGCCTGCTCGAAGCGTTCGAAGGCCGTCGACAGCTACTGGCCTACTACTTCATGTGGCACCCAGGTCACCCGGCGACCCACCAATGCCCGGGCTGCACCTGGTGCACCACACACCTCAGCGAGCTGTCCTACCTGCACTCACGCGACATCACCGTCGCCGTATTCGCGCAAGGCCCCTACGACGAGAGCCGCCGATACCGCGACTTCATGGGCTGGACGATGCCCTGGTACTCCGCATTGCCCGCACTCGACGAACTGCTCGTCCGACGCACGACTGGCATGATGCACATCGTCTGTTACGCCCGCGACAACGACCGCGTGTTCGAAACCTACTGGACGACCCGCCGCGGCGTACAGGTCATGGACAACAGCTACCCGCTCATGGACCTCACCGTCTGGGGTCGCCAAGAACCTCATGAGGACTCCCCGGACGGCTGGCCCAAACCCTGGACGTTCGAGAATGGGCAGCACATCCTGGCTAGCAACGGACGTCCGATCGCGCAGTGGCCCCGGATCGAGGCCGGACGCTCTGACGACCTCACCGGCATGTCCTGACCATCACAGACGACCGGTCAAGTGGGTTCACTACACACGCCGTCGACGCGACCGCAGGCTCGCCGCACGAACGCACCAAGACGCCGCTGTAGACGCGTGCGCCCAACATCCCGTAAAGACGCGCTCCGCACCCCGGTCACGGATAGCCTTCCGGGTCGCTTCACAGGCCCACCCGCACCGCAGCGCGTCCCGCGCTTGCCTCTGCGATGGCGATTACGATTCGGGGATGGCGAACTCGCGTTCTGTGCAGCAGTCCCTGGTCATCGCGATCCTGGGTTTTCTTTTCTCCGCCGCGGTGATCGTCGCACTGTGGGTCGTCCTCGACGTCTCCTGGCCTCTCGCGTTCATTCCGCTGATGGTCGTTGCGGGCATCGCCGGTTACACCTACGTCCTCGCCCGGCGAGGCTTATAGCGAGTTGGTCGGATCCAGCGGTGCCCGGTTCGGCAACGTCACCGGTTCGCTGGACCTGACGTCAGGAGCCTCATCCACCTCGACCCGATCGACGCGCGGCGCTCCAGTGACCGATCGGCACGCGGTGATCGGCCGGGCCCGAAGCAGCTGGCGCCGCCAGTCCAGTTCACCACTGGGAGGTCGCGCTGAGGAGGCCTGACGCTCATATGAGGCAGTGATATCGTTGGATCGATATCGGAGGTGGTCGTTATGGAACAGATCCTGATCCGCAACCTTCCCGCGGGGACCAAGGCCGCGCTTCGCGCGCGTGCCAAGCAGCGTCACCGGTCGGTCGAAGCGGAGGCGCGCGACGTGCTCGCCAGGGCTTTGGAGGGCGAGCCCGTCACTATCGTTGACCTTCTGGGCACTGACGAAGGTGCCGATATCGAGTTCGACCCCGAGCGCCTTGGCCTGACGGCTCGCTCAGCACAACTGTGAAGTACCTCTTGGACACCAACGTTGTGTCCGCGCTGCGGGTCCGAAGGCGCAACCGACCAGTCGAGGTGTGGGCAGCGTCAATTCCTGTTGGTGACCAGTTCGTCTCAGCGTTCACCATCGCGGAGATCGAGCGAGGAGTGATCGCTAAGGAGCGATTCGACGCCGAGCAAGGAGCGGTCCTTCGTCGCTGGTTCGAGGAGAACGTTCTGCCCGCGTTCGCCGACCGGGTGCTGCCGTTCGACCTGTCTGCGGCCCGGATCCTCGCGACTTATCGGGTTCCCGAGCACGCACCCTTCGATGACGCCCTTATTGCCGCTGTCGCGGAGTCTGCAGAGATGACCATCGCGACGCGGAACACCAAGCACTTCGAACCTCTCGGCGTCCCTTGCCTCAATCCATGGGACAAGAGCGAGCCCAGAGACTGAGCCATCCCCAGAGCGCTGGGCGTCGATGGCAGCGACGGGCGGGGTGTACGCCCACGGGGTCGAGTGCAGGGGCTTGCGCAGGGGGAGAGCTGCGCGCTGTCTGGTGCAGTCGGGCGTTGTCCGATGCCCGAGCCAGCCGCAGCCCGTGGCCTGGCCGGGCCAGCAATGGAGGTGCGTCATGAACGCGCTGCTTGTCGGGTACGCCCGATGCTCAACCGATCAACAAGACCTCACCGCCCAACGCGACGGTCTTCTCGCCCTCGGTGTCGAGGCCGAGCGGATCTACGTCGACCACGGCCTGACTGGCACCAACCGCGAGCGGCCAGGGCTACGCGAGGCACTCGCTGCCTGCCGCGCCGGTGACACCCTCGTTGTCACCAAGCTCGACCGCCTGGCCAGGTCACTGCCTGACGCCCGGGCGATCGCTGACGAGCTCACCACCCGACAGGTCAGCCTCTCGCTCGGCGGGTCGGTCTACGACCCCACCGACGCCGTGGGGCGGCTGCTGTTCAACGTCCTTGCGATGGTTGCTGAGTTCGAGTCGGACCTGATCAGGCTTCGCACCGTCGAGGGCATGAAGGTCGCCAGGGCCAAGGGCCGGCTCCGCGGCAAGCAGCCCAAGCTCAACCGGAAGCAGGAAGCTCACCTGGTCTCCTTGGTGCACAGTGGCGAGTACAGCACCGCCGAAGCCGCAGAGCTCTTCGGAGTTGGCCGCTCCACCGTGTACCGCGCCATCGAACGCCAACGGGTCGCGGCCAAGGCAGGCCTTGCTGAGGCGTCTTCGCGGCGCTGACCCGGCCACGGCGTCGGCGTTCCGTATCCAACACCCCACCGGGACGCCGACGTCTGGGCCCGCAAGCTCGCTACCGACACCCGGTTGCGGTTCGCCATGCGGGAGTCGGTCAACGCAAGCGTCCGTAGAAGCCCGCTGATCCGCCAGGGACCCGGACCGTGGCTGTGCGCGTGCCGGTCAGAGGCGGCGGCGGAGTCTGCGCTCGGCATGGTGGACCAGCCTCAACGCGAGCCTTCGCATACGTGGAGCGCGGTCGGGCCTCGTGCCCTGCCGGAGCCGCGCCTGGTATCTCTCCTCGGCCTGCCTTACGGCGTCCTCGCCGGCCCACATGTACTCGCTGATGGTCGCGCTCATTCTGAACAGCGCAGCCATGAGGACGCCCCCGGTATCTGTAGCGCCCTCTTCGCCTTCGATAGAAGGGGGCACGACGGTTTGGACCAACTGAAGGAGGAAGGCCGTGCCTAGCTCTGCAGGCAGAGCTAGGCCAAGGTTTGTGGAGCCTGATATCAGGACCTGCTCATCCCCACGCTCGACGATGGTCTCGTGCCACCCCTCGGAGCCTGCGTGCACGTGTGCGCTGGTCATTGAGTAGAAGTAGTGCATTTCGGGCGAGACGCGGGAGCCGATCACCTTCATGGAGATGCGTTCCTTGCCAGGGAACAGCGGAGCAGCCCAGCCCCACATGCCAGCGAAGCTCTTCCCGTAGCGTGCCAATAGCTGCGTCCTCCGATTCTCTAGTGTGTCCAGCACGTCCTGGTCGAAGAACTCGTTCGGATCCAGGACGCCAGTGGCGATTAGGTCGTCGGCGGCCCCTCGAACGAAGACCTCATGATGCTCGAGGTACCGGTCGACGAGCTCTGGGTGTTCACCCTCTGGGCTCCCATACTGGGCAAGCAGTTCGGCGGTCACGAACAGCTCATGCAAAAACCGAACACGGGTCAACGCTGCCTGTGGGTATCCGCCCCGAAGGAGCCACGTAATCTCCGCATAGGAAGTGAGCGCACGAGCGACTAAACCCCGCATGACGCCGTAGAAGTGATCGAAAGACTCACGGTCATCGTCGCGATTTAGCGCCTCGTCGACGGCCTCCTCGGCCCAGTTACTAGCATCCAACGCGGAGAAGTAGAGAAGGTCCATCGCATCCATCCCGCGGCCGTAGTCACGATACAGGCGGTCCTGAAAACCGTCACGATCGTCGAGGTTCTGCTCTAGCGCCGACCTCGCATCGGCGTCCACCCGCGCGAAGAAGGCATCGAGCTGCTCGGGATCGATCTTCGGCTCTTCCCGCGGGCCGAAGGTGAACACTGGTCCCGTCACACCGACAGTCTGCCGTCTACTGGGCCAGGCATGGTTTAGAAGGCAAAGTGATCGCTCTAGGGTTCAGTAGGTTCCGGTGTCGGTCCCTCGGTCCATGCCGTTCACATCGAGTGCGGCTTGCCAAGTACCGTGCGCGGATCGCAGACTCGCAGCGGGGAACACCACAGTCCAGCGGTTCTTGGCTCGGTGCGGGCGAATCTGGTAATTCAACTGCGTCGACGAGTCGCCATGCCGGAGGAGCCAGGTGCCCACCTGTACACCGTCGACAACCTTCAAAGCCAATTGGTCGATGCTCTCCCCGTCTTCTCCAGTGAAGGTCGTCGATAAGGTCCAGTGTCCATCGTCGGGCAAATCTCCGCTTACGTTCCACACCAGAGTGGCCTGGGGCACCCGGATGTTCACGTTCGCGCTAAGCAACTCAGTCATTCATACATCGTGTCATCCCCTCCCCTCGCGGCGCCTACAGTGGATCCCGCTGTGGCATGCGTCCCGCGTACCGATCCGCCTCGGCCAGGGCTCGAGCGTCGACCGCCCAGGATCCTGACTGGAGCGCGTCCCGCGTGACGATCCGCAATCGGTGACGGTGACGCTTTAAGCCGACCGGCGCCAGCGCCCAACACGAGGCCCGCATCACGTTCGGCTTCCGGGACGTTGACGCTTACGAACTCCTGCTCGAGCGACACGTGGCTCCAGAAAGCCGATGGACAATCTCGGTTGTTGAGAGCAGGATGGAAACCGTCTCGTCCGGCAAACATAGGAGGCGTCAGGACTCCGAGCGACGCCAGGGCGCATCGGGATCGGCGAGCGTCTCGAGCATGAGCTGGCACCAGACCCGAGCCGCGCCGACGACCAGGCGGGCGTGTCGTGGACGCACCCATCTCGGCACATCCTCGGCTCCGTGATCGATGCCGACGCTGTTCCTGAGCTCGGTCACGCTCTGGGTGAGGGTGACCAGCGACTGCAGGGCTTGGCGAAGCGCGCGGTCCTCGTCGCTGACTGACTTGGGGGCGAGGCCGAGCGATTCCTGGGCGGCGTTAACCAGGGCCGGCACTTTCGCTGCTTTGGTGTAGCTCTGCCCGCGGGCGGTAAGAACGCACTTGGCGGTCGACTCGATCAGGGCCTTGGCGGTGCTCACGGCGAGCCGTGGATCCGTGTCGACGCTGTCGCCGAGCCTGCGCAGGTGATCCTGGATGGACTGGGGATCGGGAAGGGCGTTGAGAGCGTGATCGGTCAGGCGTGCCCCGACCGCGGCCCATCCGATGCGCACGGTGCCGGTGGCGTCGTCGACGTCGAAGCCGTCCTCGCGCAGAATCCGGAACCATTTGTCTCGTAGCCCGTCGTTGCTGGCCCAGCCTGTCGAGTTGTCCTGGATGATCTTCTGCAGCACGTCGCCGAACACCTCGGTCAGACGCTGAGCTCCGGCGGCGTCGTCCAAGTCGAGGCTCGCGAGGTATCGGCGCATCCGCTCGCGCCGGACGCTCTCGTCGTTCTCGCGTGGCGCGGCGATCCGAGAGCGACGCCCCGATCCTCGAACAGCGCGTCGATCTCGCGCACCGGCGTACCGGTCAGCGTGTCCGAGAGCAGGCGCATCACCCGCGGGGTGAAGATTCCCATGACTTGCTACTTGGTCTCGTTGGGATGTGCGGTGTGGACCTGTTCCAGGTAGACGGTGCTGCCGTCGACGTAGAACCACACCCGCGCAGTCCCCTTCAGGGTTGGCTTATGCTGCCAGCGCTGGAAGGTCCGGCCGCCCCGGGTGATCAGGGCCAGGGATCCCTTGAGCGGGTAGTTGGTCGGGGTCGTCATCAGGGGTGTGCGGGTCAGGAAGTCCCAGGTCTCACTCATGGGGTTCCTGATCGTCGCCGCGAGGTCGCGCCAGCCCTTCTCGGACTGCTTCGTGGCGTACTTCAGCACGTACTCCGACTTCTTCGCCGGTCGCGGGACGACTGTCTCCTTGGGCATGCTCAGGGGCGCTCGACGACCGTACCGCCGACGGCGTCGTCGTCCTCGTCGAGCCATTCGACCGGCTGCGAGCCCAGGCCCGCGGCGATCGCCGTGGCCGTCTCGCGCCAGCTGGTGAGCTGGGCGATTGCCAGGTGCGGCTGCTGCGTCGAGAAGGACGCCCTCGCGGCGTCGATAAGGTCCCGGGCGCACTGCTCCCGGTCCTGAGCGCTCAGCGCGTACATCCACGGGTAGCGGCTGGCCATGCGCTCGCTCAGCGGTCCCTCCTCGAGCGTCACCGTGATGAGAGTGGCGGCAATGTGCAGGAGCTCGGCTCGGGCGTCGGCTTCGCGCTGGGACATGAGCACCAGGGACTCGCCGTCGCGGCGGGTCACCGTGACAGGGTGGTCCTCGGCCTCCGCGAAGACCTCGGCCGAGTGCTTGCTCAGGTCCGAGGAGCGCCGGGTGGACACGGGGTGGTCGGCTGCGAGAGTCATGCCACCCATCGTATTCGGAACGTGTTCGGAAGTACAGTTTGGGTTGGGCCTCGCCGCTCCGTGCAGGTCCGGGTGCACATACAGGGACATCAACTCGATGCTGCTGTCCCTGCCGGAATCGCGGCCAGGGCCGACCATGAGGAAACCCACCACACGGCGCTCGACCTCGGCGACTAGCACCAGCTGACCATCCGCATGCGGTACTTCCTGGTCGTCTACTGCAGTGTGCTGACGACGCGGGTCCTAGCGGCTCGATCGTGAAGGGCGCGACCGTTTCCTCTCAACCCGGTCCAGGCCATGACGCCAAGGAGGGGGTAGACGAGCGCGGACGAGACGAGGGTTGGCGGATCTCCCTCTTCGAAGCCGCCCCGCGAAGCCCCCAGCGCAACTACGTGTCCAAGCTGCCACGGCACGGTGATCTTAACGAAGTTGCGGACCAGGCCGCTCGCGGTAGAGATCCGCAACTCTCGGCCGCGCGGTGAGACTGCGACGACCTTGAGGTGCTCACGTCTCTTGCCGATGGTCGCCTCGTGTGGACCCGCCTCGGCGCGAGCGGCTACGACGGCGGCAACAATCGGTGCGACCGCACTGGCCGCATGCACCCAGGTGCGGTTGCTGGACCAGCCGAAACGGATGGCCGCAAGTCCGAGCGGCAGTTCCAGGGCGGCGATGCCGAGGTACAGCGCGCCGTCAACCAGGTAGGCACGAGCACGTGCACCAGCCAGATGATTCATCTCCTTGACCCTAGCTCCACTCACCGATGTGCACGCTCCCCATGCGGATCCTCCGGTGGTGAACAGGCACGCCGGCAAGGCCAAGTGTGCTGACCTGGTCCGGTGTTGCCTCGCTGTCATGCGTCGTGATGACGAACCGTCACAAGCTTCAGTGCTGGGGTCGGCGGTTGATGTCGAGCCCCATCGTGGATGAGGCAACGATGCCCCAAGTGCGGTCGCCGTGCTCGAAGCCGGCGCAGTACGGACACGGGATGATCGTGTTCCCCAGCACTCGGTGAAGCCCGGCACATTGGGCCTTGACTATTCCTCGTCGGCTTCTGCGGCGTCCGGAGTGCCGGTGTTCAGCCAGCCCTGCCAGGCACCGGTCACCTCGGCAGCCAGGCGGTCGCGGTCCTCGCCGTACAGGTAGGCCCATACCGAGAGTGTGCAGGTGGCGCCGTGTCCTTGGGCCGTGACGAACGCGGTGCCTGGAGCTGGCACGTCTAGCAGGAGCGCCACGCGGCGCGGGGCGACGTCCACGAGTCGTCCGGCGAGATGCCCACTGCCGCCCGGGTTGAGCTCGAGGCGGTCGTCCAGGGCTGGCCTCTGAGGCATGCTGAGCGCGGAGGTCAGTGCGTGCCAGGCCTTGTCGGGCTCGAGGGGCCAGGTCGCCATGGGAAGCGACGACGTGGCCGAGCGGCCGGCGAAGTGGTCTAGGTGGAGGCGAAGGTTCAGGAGGAAAGTCTGCCAGCCCTTGACCATGTCGTCGTACTGGTCGTCCCAGGGTTGCCCCTCGCCGAAACCGCTGTTGACCAGCCGGACGACACAGGTGCCGCCCTCGCGGGCCTCGACGAGCCACTCGAAGGCGAGACCTCCCACGCCCTCGCCGCCGTCGAAGACCACCCGACGTGGTGGCTCCCAGGCTGCCACCCTGCCCGGGACCTGCATTTCTGGGCCGGGCCCGAAGGAGGCCGTGGCGGTGCCACCCTCGCGCTCCTCGACCTCGTGCGGGACGTACCACGAGGTAATGCCCGGCCCGGTCGCGATCGCTCGCCACACTTCCTCTGGGGTGCCGGATACCTCGATCTCAAGCTCGATGGACTGTGGGACGTCGGTCATGGTCGGTCTCCTGTCGGACGTGGCCGGGAGGCGTGCTCGCGGCCGGGGCGAGGGTGGGCGGCGACGATAAGGCGGTGCCAGCGGCCGCCGCTCGCCGATTCGTTGTGGTACCGGGAAACGAGTGTCGTGATCGCCTCGCTCAGCTCGGCGCTGAACGCCGCACGGTCGACCGGCGAGGCGAATCTGATCTCGGTGTCGAGGGTGAGGGTGGCCATCTGTTGACCGGTGGCCTCGGCCTTTGCGGCCAGGCGGCCCACCTCGGCGACTAGGCGCGCGGCCACGGCGAGGAGGTAGCGGCTCGAAAGCCGGTCGGTGCGCTCGGGGTCCGCTCCGCTAGGCCCAAGGGCCGAGGGCGAGACGACGTAGCCCCGAGCGGTCGCCCGGACCACACGTTCGGTCAGTCCGCGGCGCGGCCGCTCCTCCACGAACTCCACGAGCCCGTGTTGCTCGAGCAGACGCAAGTGGTAGTTGACCTTCTGCCGGGCAAGACCGAGCGCCTGGGCGACGGTTGTGGCCGACCCCGGCACGGCCAGCACCGCGAGGATCTCTGCGCGGCGGGGGTCGAGCGCGGCCGCAGCCACTGCTGGTTGCTCGAGCACCTGGACGTCGAGAAGCATGCCTAGAAGAATGCTATGGACAACAATATTTGTCAATACTGGGTCGGGCTCAACCTGGCTCAGCTCCCTCAAAGAGTTCAAGGCACATCGGGAGAAGTGTTGAGCGGCGGTGGGTGACGCTGTAGCGGAACCCCGATCGACGACGGCGCAGTTCGCCAGCACGAAGGCCTTGGGCCGCCCCGGATGACCCGTCCGCAGACCATCCCGGGACCGGGCGGTCATACGGGCCCCTGACTCGACATGGCCGAGTCGGTCCAGGGGTAGGCAGCCCATCACTGCGCGACCCCTCGGGCCCCAGACAGTGGCAGCGCTGTGTGCCCTCGGAGGAGTGCGTCGATCTAGGCGGTATCGCGTCATGAGGGTGGTGGACACCGTTGGGATCCACTCGGCTGGATGCTGGGAGCACGTCCGCTGACCACGAAGCTCGCTCCCATCCCGGTGTCGGCAGGGCGTCGCTGACCTTCCTGCGGCGACGACGTCAGAGTCGCGCCCGGCGTGGATGGCTGACAGACTCCCCCACCGGTATGACTACTCAACGAAGAGAGGCAATACTGTGCGGCATTTCGTGAACGACCTGGATGATCTGGTGTCCGAAGGCTTGGATGGGATGATCATCAGCGCCCACGGTGCGCTCCAAAGGCTGGACGGAGATGCGCCAGCGCCTGTGGCCCTACGCTCGCAGCTCGACCCGCAGCACGTCGCGTTGGTCAGTGGTGGCGGGTCCGGTCATGAGCCTTCACACGCCGGGTTCGTCGGAGACGGCCTCTTGAGCGCGGCGGTGTGTGGCAGCGTGTTCGCCTCGCCAAGCGTTGACGCCGTCTTGGCCGGAATCTTGGCGGTCACGGGCGAGGCCGGTTGTTTGCTGATCGTGATGAACTACACCGGAGACCGGCTCAACTTCGGCTTGGCGGCGGAGCGGGCGCGCGCCATGGGCCACGACGTGGAAATGGTCGTGGTCGCCGACGACATCGCCATGGCTGACTCATCCCAACCTCGTGGGATCGCGGGCACCCTGCTGGTGCACAAGATCGCAGGCCATCTTGCCGAGCAGGGCAAAGACCTCCAGACGGTGGCCGCCGCCGCGCGCGGTGTCGCGGATCGCGTTGTGAGCCTGGGTGTCGCTCGCGACACCGGCACCGTGCCAGGAAACGATGCTGTGGACCGTATCGACGCCGCCGAAGCCGAGATCGGCTTGGGTATTCATGGTGAGCCCGGCGTCGAGACCAAGACCTTCGAGGCGTTGTCCGACCTGGTCAAGGACATGACGGAGCGGTTGCAGGCCAAGATCTCGCACGACGGCCCGATCGCCTTGTTGATCAACGATCTTGGCGGCACCTCCGCCCTCGAGATGTCCGCGGTGACCGCCGCCGTCGCCAAGACCGAGCTCGGTTCACGTGTCGAGCTGCTGCTCGGCCCGGCGGCGGTCATGACCTCTACGGATATGCCGGGGTTCTCGCTCAGTGCGCTACCGCTGACCGACGACGACCGGGAGGCTCTGACCAGCGCGACGACCGTGCCGAGCTGGCCAACCGCAGGGGCGCCCGTGATGCTCGCCGACCATGTCGTTAGCAGCCCGCAGTTGCCTGCGAGCGCCTTGGAGAGCAGCACCCCCAGCAGCAACGACGACGTGCGCTCCCTGCTCGAGTTGGCCTGCCAATCGTGCATCGACAGCAAGGGGGAGCTCAATGACCTCGACGCCAAGGTGGGCGACGGAGACACCGGGTCGACGTTCGCACACGCCGCTCGCGGCGTACAGGACCGGCTTGACCAACTGCCGCTGGACGACCCCGAGGCGCTGTGCCGGTCGCTGTCCGCGCTGATGACCCAGCAGATGGGGGGCTCCAGTGGCGTGTTGCTCGCGCTGTTCTTCGAACACACCGCTGAGGCCGTCTCGGACACAGACTGGCCCGACGCGTTGGCTCGCGGGTTGCACGGGATGATGGATCTGGGGGGAGCCGATGTCGGTGACCGCACCATGATCGATGCGCTCTCGCCGGCGATCGAGGCGCTCCAGGACGGCAAGGGACTTCAAGGCGCGGCCGAGGCAGCACGCAAGGGCGCCGACGGAACCCAGACGCTGGGCTCGGCCGGGGCCGGTCGGTCGGCTCACGTGTCGCAAGACAGCCTGGACGGTGTGACGGATCCAGGTGCCGAGGCCGTGGCCCGTGTGCTGGAGGCTATGTCTCAGGGCCGTTGAAGGCCTGGACCGCCTGGACCGCGTGCCCGCCACCCGCGCACAGGTCCTAGTCGGAGCTGGGGCGGAGTGTCGCGGTCAGGGCTGCCGCTCCGGCGCCGGTGGCCAGCCCCGCTGCTGGCGAGGGCTGCAGGAGCGGCCCCGAGGGGGGCGCGGCTAGGCAGCCGTGACGGTGCTGAATCGTTGTGGCTGGTGGTGGGCGTGTGGGCGGTCATCGCTGATGCTCCTGGGGTGGTGGGGCGCTGGTGCTGTCGGTGTTGAGGTTGGCGATGACGGCGGCAATGCTGCTCATGAGCGCTGCCACCTCGTCATCGGTGAGTCCCTGCGTGGCCCGGGTGTTCACCTCGCGTGCAGCCGCGACAAGAGCGGTTTGGACATCCCGGGCCCTGGGAGTGAGCCGCACCAGGGAGCGACGGCGGTCGAGGGGATCCGGGACACGGGTGATCAGATCGTCACGCTCCATGCGGGCCAGGGTGTTGGCCATGGTCGGTTGCTCGACCTCCACCCGCTCGCAGAGCTGGCCCTGGGTCAGCCCGTCGGTTTCGTACAGAGCGAGCAGCTGAGCGAACTGGCCGGGTACCACGCCGAGGGGTTCGATCCGCTCGCGCAAGGCGTGCGCGAGCAGGCGGGAGACATGGTTGACCTGATAGCCCAGCGAGTCCTCGCGCGCCAAGAAGGGCTCAGGCATGACGCGCGGCCCGCCCGCGGAGGAACCGCCGAATGCGATGGCCCTTCCACATCGCGATGCCTGATGCCACCACCAGGGGACCCACCAGCCACTGTGCGGTGGTGGTCAGCCACGAGCCGAGCCATGGTGCCGCGTACAGCTGAGCCAGCAGCACCACGCCTGCGATCAGATGGACAGCGCGTTGCAGCGATCGCTGCTGGCGCCGAGTGGGTCTGCGTGAGGTGGTGGCGGTCATGGCGTTCTCCACATCCAATAGTTGGCTATCTATAACGATAGCAGGCTATTGGATTTGATCGCTGCGGAAGCCGCCTCCTCGGGCCCCGGGCCCATGAAGATCGACCCGGATTCACTGTCAGCCCTCGTCCACTGCCTGTCAGGACGTGGGCATGACCACGATGACGTTGCCGACCTTCCGGCCGCTGTCGACGTAGGTGTAGGCCTCCCGGAGCTCCTCGAAGGAGTAGGTCCGGTCGACCACGGGACGGTAGGCGCCGCGAACCATGAGGCCTCGCAGGTGCCCAGCTAGGGCGGCGTCGGCGTGGGGCAACGGGAAGCGCACGTGCCGGCGGTTCAGTCTCCTCGCGGCCGGAGCCCCTGCAGCCAGGACGAGGTTCTGCCCTGCTCGTCCCAGGTCGGATGAGGCGAACGAGCCTCCGGGGCGGATCAACCGCCGCACGGCCCCGAAAGAGGCGTGGCCGGTCGCATCGAAGACAGCATCGAAGTCGCTACCCACGCCATCAGTGCCGTCAGCGGTGGTCAGGTCGACGACGCCGCTGACCCCGAGGTCTTCGAGCAGACCTGGGCGATCGGCCGGGAGCCGGTCACACACGGCAGTGACCTCCACGCTCGCGGCAATGAGCAGTTGGACGAGTGCGGTCCCGATGCCTCCCGTGGCGCCGTGCACCAGGGCGCGGTCACCCTGGCCGACGCCACTCACGCGCAGGAATGCGTGGGCATAGTGAGCGCCTTCCATCCCGGGTGCCGCCTCAGCCGAACCCCAGCCCGGAGGCACCGCAGCGACGAGCCCGTCCATGGGCACCGCCACGAGCTCGGCATGGGCCCCCGGTCGCCCATCGACGAACCCGAAGACGTGGTCGCCTGCCGCAAACGACGTCACGTCGTCCCCAACGCTCGCGACGACTCCCGCGTACTCCGAGCCAAGGATGCGTCGTGCGGGTCGTGGGCGGGGCCACCCACAGACTGCCCGGTTGATCCGCGGGCTCCCCGAGCGGTAAGCGCAGTCGGTCCGGTTCACGGTGGTGGCTTCGACCCGCACCACCATCTCACCGGGGCCGGGCGTCGGGTCCGGCACCTCCTCGACGGCGACGACGTCCGCGCCGCCATACCTCCTCCGGACTGCCGCGAGCATCACCACACGATGGCACACCAACCAAAGGCGTGCCCTACTCTGCTGATGCGACGAAGGAGGGCTGAGTCAGGTCCCGCAACACGTTTCGTAGTGACTGAGCTCCGTGGGCGCCGGATCGGCACGCAACGACGCGCACCACAACGGAAGTGCCCGGACGACGACCCGCTGGTGCGGATCACGTCGGGTCGCTGCCCCGGCCATAGGCTGTCAACGCTCACCACCGAGCGGCCCCGTCAGTGGAGGAACCTTATGTGCCGAGTGCTCGCCTTCATCGGGCCGGAGACCCCGCTGGAGAATCTGCTCCTCAAGCCCACGAACAGCCTGGTCAACCAAACCCTCGACCCTGAACGCCACCCGGAGCTCCAGTTAGCCGGGTGGGGGTTCGGCGCGTGGAGCGAGCACCTGCTGAAGCCGGAGGACCCCTTCATCTACCGCCGGCCCATGGCCGCCTTCTACGACGACAACCTCGAGCGCATCGTCCCGAGCCTGCGCGCCAGCACGATGCTCGCCCACGTCCGGGCAGCCGCCTACGACGCGAAGGTCGTGCTGGCCGACGAGAACTGCCACCCCTTCTCGTTCACCGGGACCCCCTGGATCGCCGCCCAGAACGGCTACCTGCCGGGCTGGCAGCTCCTGCAGCGCGAGCTCCTCCAGCACTGCAAAGACACCTACCTGGAGCAGATGAAGGGCACGACGGACACGGAGTTCCTCTACGTGCTCCTGCTCTCACTGCTCGAGGGTGATAGCGATGAGGACGTCCAGCGTGCGGTCGAGGAGATGGTCCGGCTGATCGCCGCGGCGATGGCAGAACTCGCCCTCCCGGGTCTGACCAAACTGAAGATGGCCCTGGTTTCGCCTGGCCGCATCATCGGGGTCAACGTCGGTCTCGGGCTCCAGGGGGAGAAGAACCCGAGCGGCGACTGGAAGGAGCTGCGCAAGTCCGACCCCGGCACGGACGACTTCTCTCTCTCGATGCTCCTGGAGCCGATGTACCTGTTGATGGGTCGCAACTTCGACAAGGACGAGACGACCTACAGCTTCGAGACGTGCGATGAGGACGAGGCTACGGGCGCCGTCTTCGCCTCCGAGGCCCTGACCGACGACACCGACGGATGGTCGTCCGTCGAGTTCGGCGAGATCGTCTTCCTGACCAACGACGGCCAACGGGTGACCAAGACGATCAACACGCTGTCGGTGTAGGCGCGAACGGCGCCAACAGGGCCAGTTGGCTGTCGCCTCCCGAGACCCCGCAGGCCAGGATGGGAGCGGTCCTGCACCATCAGACTCGGACGTCGGCGCTCCTTCTGGCCAGGGGATAGCCTGCAGTGATCGTGTCTGCCTTCATCGAGGTCGCGGGACCGTCCTCGTGGCCAGTCCCTGACTCGTCAGCGACGGCGATGGGCTATGACGTCACCACGGCGAGCACTACCCCTTGGGTGGTGGTCCCGGATGGTCGCTGCGGGTTGGCCGTTGTCGAGGACCAGGTGTGGTGGATGGGTCCTCTCTCCAGACCGTGGCGTCCCGAGCGACGCGGGGTCAGAGTCCTGGGGGTGCGACTGGCCAGCTGGGCTGGTCGAGCGGTGGCTGGACAGTCTCTGGCCGGCTGGCGCGATGCTCGCGCCCCGTTGAGCACGTTGTGGGGACAGAGCGCGTGCACCGAGCTGATGACCCGAATTGCTGACGCGGGCACCGCCCGCAGCAGGACTGCCGTGCTGGCGTCCGCAGCCGAGGTTCGCGCGTCGAGCGTGTCCGAAGGGTCCGAGGTGGTCCGGCTTGCCGAATTGGTGGACACGGGCTGGTCCGTTGCGGACATCTCCGCGACGATGGGTACCACCCCGCGGCAGGTGCACCGCCGGTGCACCGACCTGTTCGGACTCCCCCCATCGGTCCTGCGGCGGATATCCAGGTTGCACACGGCTGCAAGCAGCCGGGGTGTACTGGGCCGGGTCACGCTTGCCGACATCGCCTACGCGAGCGGGTATGCCGACCAGTCGCACATGGCTCGCGAGGTGCGAGCCCTGACCGGTCAACCATTGCGGCCGGCCTTTCGCTAAGGTCCGATTCGTTCAAGCCCCGCCTGTGGGCACCTGCCTACCGTGAGCCTTATGACGGACTGGTCAGAGATCACCACAGCGATCAGCACCACCCTGAGCGGGGACCGCGACGCCGGTCGCGCGGCCCTTCTCGCCGGCTGGGGCACCGTTTCCGAGGCAGCACACGCCAAGCGCTGCGTGCTGGCTCACTTTCTCGCCGATCTCGAGGCCGACGTCGACGACGAAGTTGCCTGGGATGAACGAGCCCTCGCCGCCTACCAGCACGTCGGCGAGTCAGACCTTGCTCCGCTCGGCATACCCTCCGCCCAGGGCCTGGCCCCCAGCCTGCACCTGAACCTTGGCGACGGCTACCTCCGCCAAGGGCGGGCAGACCAAGCGCGCCGCAGCTGCGACGCCGGGCTGGCAGCGGCGACCCATCTTGGAGATGACGGGTACGGAGCCATGATCCGTCGGGGACTGGAACACCTTGACACCCGGATCACCCACTGTCGAAGACTCCACGAGCTGACCGCAGAAACACATCACCCGCTGACCGCAGAGGCATCGTCTTGCGGTGGAGGTGGCCGGCTGCTGGGAGCGTCATCGCGCAGGGAGCGACGCGTCGTTCCAGGATTGGCCACCTCGATCGTCAAACATTGACCCTTGCGGTTCAGTGTGCAACACTCAACCGTATGGTTCACCAAGCGGAGCTCGATCGAATCTTTGTTGCCCTGTCCGACTCCACCCGGCGATCGATCTTGGAGACCCTCGGCAACGGCCCCGCCACGGTGAGCGAGCTAGCCGAGCCGTTCGGCATGTCCTTGACGGCGGTCAAGAAGCACCTACGCGTGCTGGAGGAGACCGGACTCGTCCAGACAGAGAAGCTCGGGCGGGCGCGCCACTGTCGGCTCGGCACCGAGAAACTGGAGGACGCGATGTCGTGGATCTCGTTCTACCAGCGGCTGTGGGAGCGCCGCCTCGACGGCCTGGACGCCTACTTCACCCTGCGGAGAGGAACAGATGATGAGTGATCCCAACACGACCAGCGACATCGAGCTTCGAACGTCGCGTCACCTGCCAGCCACGCCCGAGGAGGTCTTCGACGCCTACACGGATCCGGAGAAGCAGAAGATCTGGTTCTCCATCCTCGACGAAGAGCCGGGCATTGTGGAGATCGAGGTCGACCTGCGCGTCGGCGGCCAGCAGGTCGCGGCCTGGGGGCCCAGCGCGGACATGCTGTTCCGCGAGACCCAGACCTTCCTGGAGATCGACCGACCACACCGGTTGGTGACGGAGTCCGTCGGTATATCCCCGGACGGTCAGAGCATGTCGACCCGGATCACAGTCACGTTCGAGGCCCACGAGGACGGCACGTTGATGTCGGTCCACCAGAGCGGGTTCCCCGTCCCGGAGGTGCGTGACTTCTTCGCAACAGAAGTGTGGGTCGGCGCCCTGAACCGCATCGCCGCCTACCTGGACACGTCCTCGGCCGGGAGGACCCGATGAGCACGGCGCACGCCACGACCACGCGCCCGCGGGTGATGACGCGTGCCATCGTGGTCCTGGCTGCCGTCTCGCTGGCCGTTGTCCTCAACCTCGTCGTCTACGCCGTTGGGCGGACCGCCGGAGGCACCTTCGTCTTCACCCGCGACGGCACGCCCGTCGTCGTCGATGCAGCTACGGTGGCCGGCTTCTCCGCCGTTCCACTCGGCATCGGTCTCCTGGTCGTCGCGGTGGCATCCGGGCGTGCACCGTGGGTCGCACGGGTCGCCGTGGTGGTGGCGCCCGTCCTGGCAGTGGCTACGATCGCGATCATGACGCTGCCCGTCGATCTGGACACGGTGAGCACCGCGACGCTGGCAACCTGCCACCTCACCCTGGCACCGATCAGCATCCTCGCCATCCGAGCCCTCCGTCCCCTCCACGCCTGACCGGAGCGGGGTCATGGCGAAGTTCGCGTCCATCGACGACTACCTTGCCTCCCTGGCCGCAGAGCAGAGGGCGGTCCTGGAGGAGATCGAGCGGCGGGTGCTGACGGTGGCGCCCTACGCCAAGCGGGTCATCCGCTACGACATGCCCACCTGGCAGGTCGACGGAACCTCGCTCGTCCACGCTGCCGCCTGGAAGCAGCACGTGTCGCTCTACCCCGTGCCGCCCGCAGGCGACCCCGCCCCGGACGCGGACCTCGCGCCGTACGCCGGCGCGAAAGGCACGCTCAAGCTGCCCTACGACCAGGTCGATCCCGACGTGATCGAACGGGTCGTGCGCAGACTGCTCGACACACGGTGACCAGAGAACGGCAACCGGCCTCCAGCCCGCAGCGAGGACGTCCAAGGCCGTGACGACGCCCGCAGGAGATCAAACTGACGCCATCCGTCGCATGCAGTTCGCCCGAGTCGCCGCGACGCGCACCTGACCACACCCCAGTCGACCGTCCAGACGCCGGAAGGATTCTCACCTGCCTCCCCAGACTGGGGCGTACCCACTGGCCTGTGGCTCGCTCCGCGAGCCCATCCCCAGCGGGACGGTCAGTGGGATCGCGGCCATCCCCACGGCCACAGCCGGCCCCGTCCGGGCATCGTTCGGCTTCCGGCCCGCGGCCCGCGTGTGACGGGAGGTTCGGTCACGTCGGGCCTGCAGCTCCTTGACGTGACGCCACTTTATGTACTTTAGGTCACTTTATCGCGTTGCGATAAAGTGACCTAAAGTAGGTAAGGTTGACAGGTGGACCCGATCCGGAACCCTTACACGCCCAACGCCGGTGCCCAGCCTCCCGCTGTGCTCGGCCGCGACGTGCAGCTCAACACCTTCGACCTACTGTTGCGCCGCCTGAGCGTGGGGCGCACGGAGCAGTCAATGATCATCACTGGTCTCCGCGGCGTAGGGAAGACCGTTCTGCTAGGCCGGTTCCAGGGCAAGGCTCAAGAACTCAACTGGGTCGTGGTCGAGCGCGAGGTGTCAAAGCACGACGACGAGCAGTTCCGGCGGCAGATGGTCAGCGCCATCCGCACCTCCCTGTTCGAGATGTCGCCAAAGGCCCGCTGGGGCGATCGTATGCAGCGTGCCGCGGCCGTGCTGAAGTCCTTCAGCGTCTCGGTGGATCCGACCGGAACGCTGACGGGCGGAATTGACGTCGACGCCGCGCAAGGATTCGCCGATCAGCAGGACCTTCAGGCTGACCTCACCGATCTGCTGGTAGCGGTGGGAGAGGCTGCGAAGGACGCCGGCAAGGGACTGGTGCTGCTCTTTGACGAGGTGCAGTTCCTCTCGACCCCGCAGTTGGAGGCGTTGATCTCGGCGCTTCACAAGACCGTCCAGCGAGGACTTCCGGTGACGATGGTGGGTGCCGGACTGCCCCAGATCGCAGAACTGGCTGGTGACGCCAAATCCTACTCAGAGCGGCTGTTCAAATTTCCCCGGATCGGGAACCTGGACGATGCGGACGCACGTGCGGCCCTGTCCGAGCCCGCTGAGGCTGAGGACGCCAACTACAGCAAGGAGGCCCTCGACCTGGCGATCGAGGTCACCGGCGGCTTTCCGTATTTTCTCCAAGAGCTCGGCTACGCCGTTTGGGGCGTCGCCAGCGGTCCCACGATTACCCGGGCGGACATAGCGCTGGCCGTTCCCACCTACGAGGCGAAGCTCGATGAGTCCTTTTTCCGTGTGAGGTTGGATCGTGCCACTGAGATGGAGCGGATCTATATGCGTGCCATGGCCGAGCTCGGTCCTGAAGCTCAGAAGGCCCAAGATGTGGCTGCTGTCATCGGGCGCAGGTCGACGCAAATGGGCCCCACGCGCGCCCAGTTGATCAGCATGGGGCTGCTGTACACGCCTGAGCACGGGTACGCCGCATTCACCGTGCCGCACTTCGACAAGTTCATGCTGCGGGCCATCCCGGAGCTCGTCATGCCGCAGGAGCGCCCAAGGAGGTCTCGGAAGAATGACTGACCACGCGGAGTGAATCCGTGTGTAGACCCTCACAGAACGCAATACGATCGGCTACTGGGACGTCGCGGCTGCTCGGGCGAGGTCTCGCCGCATAACCAGGCGCGGCATCCCGCTCGCCACGGCGTCGGTGGAGCCGACGACCCGAAACCCGGCTCGTTCGAACATCGACTTGGTGCCCACGAACGCCATGGTCACGTCCATCCGCCCTGGAGGGTCGACCGGATGCGCCTCCACGGCCGGCGCGCCGTGCGAGGCGGCATAGCCGACCGCGCCGTCGAGGAGTGGTGCTGTCACCCCTTGTCGGCGGTGGCCCGAGCGGACCACGACGCACACGATGCTCCATACCGGCAGGTCGTCGATGGGCCGGATGAGACGCGATCCGGCCAGGCGCGTGATCTCGGTGCGGGGACCGATGTTGCACCAGCCCACCGGCTCGCCGTCACGGTAGGTCACCACCCCTGGGGGATGGTCCCGCTCACACAGGCGCCGCATGGCCTGCTCGCGGCTCCCGCCGCCTAGCTCCTCGATCTCACGAGTCCGCAGCCGGTGGGACAGGCACCAGCAGTGGGTGGCGCGGCGCGTGCAGTTGATGACGTCGGCGAAGTCCTCGAAGCGGTCCGGTGTCACCGGGTGCGTCTCCCACGTCATGCGCCCACTCCATCACGGTCCGCCCACACCGGTCGCCGATGGGCTATGGTCATCCGGGCTGACGCGAAGCGGGCGGATCGGCGTACGACGACGTTAGCTCGATGTCTGCCAGGCTGGGGATGCCTGCGCGCCATCGATCTGGCCAGCCATCGCGGACCCAGTGTGCATGGGGCTCGTAGCCGCGGTCACCAATGAGGACGACCTCATCGATAGCTTGGTCATAACGGTTGAGGCTGGCTTGAAGAATATCGAGGGGCTGGTCCCAGCCATAGGCTTCCAGCAGCGCCTCTGCCCTTGCTTGGCGATCGGGTGTCGCGCTGAAACCGCGGCGGCGGATCTCGTCAT
>JBAUJO010000091.1:0-9639 GCA_049683875.1 Ornithinimicrobium sp. | reverse complement strand
GATCGGCTTGTGGTGATGCGCGCCTGCGGCTCAGGGAAGGAGGTCCCAGTACTGCTTGCGTGCTGGCATCGCGTGGATGACCAGTTCGTCTCCGCTGGCGAAGGTGAGGACGACGGTCTCGAGCAGGCGCGCCTGAGTGTCGAAGCCGAGCCGCAGTTCGCGGTGTGGCCAGTCCTCTGCATCATCGAAAGGTTCGATCCAGAGCGGCCAGTCCGCTGCCTGGACCGCGTCCTCGGGAAGAACTCCGTGCTTGAGTGCGCTGTCGTGGACCTTCACGCCGCAAAGCCGGCCAGGGCTCTGCGGATCGCTTCGGATCGCGAGATGTGCTCGCGCTCGGCGATGGCGTCGACCGCGGCCAGTTCCTCGGTCGTGAGCCGGACGGCGACGACCTGCATCGGCTCAGCACCGCGGCCGGGACGACCGCGCCCACGACGCTTCATCTCCTCGACGTCGTAGCCGGCCTCGGCCTCGTCCGCCCACTCGCGGATCTGCTCCTCGCTCACCATAAGAAAATCGTATGACGAAAAGAGGGGGATCGGAAGTACCCGTCTGGTTGCGAGCACTTGCGGTGACTCGAACGAAGGGGCGTCGCTGGAGACGTCGGGTTCCGCCCGACGCCCGAGCCGACCACATCCGGTGATTCGGCCGGGCCAACACCAGTGGAGGAACACCATGAGTGCAATACTTGTCGGGTACGCCCGATGCTCGACCGATCAACAAGACCTCACCGCCCAACGCGACGCCCTTCTCGGACTCGGCGTCGAAGCCGAGCGCATCTACGTCGACCACGGTCTGACCGGCACCAACCGCGAACGGCCTGGACTTCGCGAGGCCCTCGCCGCGTGCCGCGGCGCAGACACCCTCGTGGTCACGAAGCTGGACCGGCTGGCCCGCTCGCTTCCGGATGCTCGGGCAATCGCCGACGAGCTGACCACAAGAGAGATCAGCCTCAGCCTCGGAGGGGCGGTCTACGACCCCACCGACGCCGTGGGTCGCCTGCTGTTCAACGTTCTCGCGATGGTCGCGGAATTCGAGTCCGACCTGATCCGGCTCCGCACGGTCGAGGGGATGAAGGTCGCGAAGGCGAAAGGTCGACTGAGGGGCAAGCAGCCAAAGCTGAGCCGCAAGCAGGAAGCGCACCTGGTCTCTTTGGTGCACAGCGGCGAGTACAGCACCCTGGAGGTCGCCGAACTGTTCGGCGTCGGCCGCTCCACCGTCTACCGCGCCATCCAGCGCCAACGACTGGCAGCCAAGGCAGAGCTCGCCGGCACCTCGACGAGACGCTGATCGTCCAACCTGCCGGCGTCCCGCAACCGACACCCCAGTGGGACGCCGGCACGCAAGGCTCGCTCCAGGCCAGCGAGGAACGGCTGCCGTCCCGGCAGCCGTTCCTCCATCGGGTGCCAGTGCGGTTCTTAGAGCATGGAGCCGAGGTCGGATCCGACGGTGGGGTAGGCCGCAGTCGCGGACTTCAGTTGGCGGGTGGTGAGACCGAGCTTGATGGCCAGGGCGAGGGTGTTGACTAGCTCGCCGTACTCGGGCCCCAGGAGGTGGGCACCTACGATCTGATCACTCGATTGGTCGATGAGGATCTTGGCGGCGGCGGTGGTCTCCCCGATGCGGTAGTTGGAGTACCAGCCGCTGGTGTCGGAGTAGCGCACGGCGAGGTCGATCCCGGTTGCGCGGGCTTCTGACTCGAGCATGCCCACGCGTGTGAGTTCGGGGATGGTGAAGACCGCCGTGGGGATGCCGGCGTAGTCCGGGGTCGTGATGGTGCCTTTGATCATGTTGGACGCGGCTACCTTCGCTTCGGAGACCGCGACCGGGGTGAGGGGCATGCCGTCGGTGTCGGCGGAGTCCCCGGCGGCCCAGATCGCCGGGTTGCTCGTGCTCTGCAGGTGGTCGGCGACCCGGAGGCCGCTCTCGCCCCACACGACGCCAGCGGCGTCGAGGCCCAGGTCGGCGAGCTCCGCGACCCGTCCCGCGCCGTGGACGACCAGGTCGGTCTGGATCTTCTCGTGGGTGCCGGCGTGCTCGAGGGTGACCTCGTAGCCGTCTGCGGATGGCTGCACGTCGACGATGGTGGTGGTGCGGCGCAGCTCGATGCCGACCTGCTGGCCGCGGTCGACCAGGAGCTCGACGAGGTCGGGGTCGAAGCCCTTCAGCGGGCGCTCGCCACGATCGACGATGACCGACAAGCTGCCTGCCCGGGCGGCGATGTGGGCGAACTCGAAGGAGATGAAACCGCCTCCGACGAACAGGATCCGGGCAGGAAGCTCCTCGAGATCCAGAAAGTCGCTGCTGTCGATCAGGTGCTCGTGGCCCTGAAAGTCCAGGGGGCGGGGTCGGGCGCCGGTGGCGACCAGGAAGCGGTCGGCGTCGTAGGGGATGTCGTCGATCTCGAGCTGGCATGGGCCGGTGAACCTGGCGTGGCCGTGCAGGGTGGCGACGCCGTTGCTGGTCAGTCCGGCTTCCATGTTGTGTGGGACCGGGTCGGTGAAGCCGTGCTTGTGCTCCATCAGGTCGGCCCAGTCGATCGAGAGGTCCGCGTCGTCGATGCCGTTGCCGCGCATCAGGCAAGCACTGTCGATGATCTCCGCCGCTCGGCGCAGGATCTTCTTCGGGTCGCATCCGCGCAACGCGCACGTGCCGCCATAGGGAAGCGAGTCGACGATGGCTACCTGCCATCCCTGGGCTGCACACTTGTTGGCGGCGGCGACGCCGGCCATGCCGGCGCCGATGACGATCAGGTCGTAGTGCTGGCTCATCGGTGGTTCTCCTTCGTGGTGGCGTCGGTGTTGCAGTCGGTGGTCTCAACGGCTGCTGCATCCGTAGACGGAGCCGCTCCTGGTTGTGGGTAGGACGTGTCGTGTCGTCGGCCCCGGACCAGGCGTGCCCGCCCCGGAGCAGTCAGCGCGAGCCCGAGTCCGATCAGGGCCCAGCTCTGCAGTGACCATCCGGCGATCGCGCCCACGACCCCTAGCGACAGCAGGACCGGCAGACCGCAGCAGAGCCCGAGTGCGCCCGCGATCGCGGCGACCGGCGCGATCGGGGCGATCCGGTCACGCATCGGCGAGGACCGCTCGGAGCTGTTCGAGCGTGGGTGCGCCCTCGCCCGTCCGGTGTGGGGTACCGGCGACAGGACAGCCCGACCTCGGCGTCGGGTGCGGCGAAGACGTCCACTCCGTCGACGTGGATGCTGGGTGAGCCGTGGAACCGGCGCGCTTAGCCTCCGCCGGGGTGTCGACGAGACGAGGAGTCACGCGCAGCTCGGGGCGCTCGGCGGCGAGGGCGCTCAGTCGCTCGTCCGCGATCTTCCAGTTCGGGCAGTGCTCGAAGTAGAGCAGCGCGATGTCCATGTCGGCGACGCTAGACCTTCATCCGCGGTGCAAGGTCAAGTCGTAGGATGAGGTCATGCGGATCGGAGAGGTAGCCCTCGCGGCGGGCGTGCCGACGCAGACCATCCGCTTCTACGAGCACCGGGGTCTGCTTCCGCCACCGCTGCGCGGCGCCAACGGGTACCGGGAGTACGACGCCTCGGTCCTGGGACGGCTCGGGTTCATCCGCAGCGGGCAGGCTGCCGGGCTCACATTGGTCGAGGTCGCCAGCATCCTCGATCTGCGCCGTGACGGCGCCGTGCCGTGTGCCCACGTGCAGTCGTTGCTAGCAACGAAACTGGTTGACGTTGAGGCGCGACAGCGTGAACTGGCCGCCCTCGAAACTGAGCTCAGGCAGCTTCTTGGTCGCAGTCAGGAGCTTGACCCAGCGGACTGCACCGACCAGCAGATCTGTCACATCATCGCGCCGCAACAATGACGTGCCGTCAGCCAGGCGCGAGAGGGTATCCTTCGCGCGATGCGACGAATCATCGTCACCGCGGCAGGCGCCTACCTCGTCGCAGCCCTCGGGACACGCGCAGCCGAAGCGGCCGGGCTCAGACGCTGCCACTGCTCAACTTCGTGCTGGTGTCGCCGACCAATGCTCAGCGCCTTCCGATGGGTGGCACCCGTCGCCCACCGCTGACCCGCTGCCCATCGTCACGCGGAGCGTGACCAGTAGCCGATTCCGGCGGGACGTCCGGTTGGCGCTACACGTTCCGTGAGTCATCGCCGCTCACGCGCCCGGACCTCGGCACGTGCTACATAGTCCGCGGTGCTGTTCTCGTGAGGGAAAGGCAGTTTCGGGACTGGTACGCCGAGCGCACGGCAGATCGGAGCCCAGCCGTCACCGGGCTGCCACTCGACGAGTCGCTCTGGCGGGATCTTTGAGCGGACCTCCTCGAGCCGCCGCTCGTAACCGGCCATCAAGGCGTTGCGGTCGTCGATGTCGGGGCCGAGGTCGGCGAAGATCACCCGAAAGAGCGGCACCATCGGGTCATCATCGTCCTTGGACAGGATCTCTCGGGTCCGAGTCAGAACAGTCGCCTCCATGCTGCGGTGCCAGACCTCAGCGGAGCTGCGCCGCGACAACAGCACGGGGGCCTCCGGGTACGCAGTCGACAGACCTCGCCAGCAGTTCGAGAACGGCGCATCGACCCCGGCGACGTACCCGGCCAAGAAGTCGTCCCACGCTGGCGGCTCTCCGGCCAGTGCTGCCACCCAGGTGGCGGCGTGCTCAGGGTGACTGAAGGTCTCGCTCATGTGATAGACGGGCGCATCCAGCAGGTGCCGCAGAGCCTCGCGTAGCGATGAGGTGCCGGTACGGGGCAAGCCGGCACCGATCAGTCTGAGGACCACGTCGGCAGACTAGGCGCCTGCCCGAACGAGCCCACCTCTCCATGGGGGCGCGCAGCGTCTCGTAGCGGGACCCCGCACTCCTCGCGTCCCGCATGCCGATCCCCAAACGACACGGCTGGGAGTGTCGATGCCCCTTCTGGCGAACGGGTCAGCCCGTGTGAACTTAGGGGTCGATGGCGTTTCGCACGGGGATGCGAGCACAAGATTGATCCTCATTGAGCGGGCTGTCTGGCACGCGGCGAAGATCAGTGATCGGTGAGTTGTTCAGCCGACCTTCTCGCGATCGATCCACTGGCGCCGATCGAGAATTTCTTGGGTTCGGTCGGGTAGGTCACCCGGTAGGGAGTCGGGGTTGTCGGTTCTGTTGCACACTTGGCTTTGTAACAGGCGGACGGCTTCGCTGTGGTGTCCTTCGGCGCTGGCCACGGCCGCTAGGTCGAGGGCTGGGATCTCTTCGTCCGGAGCGGCCAGGGCTGCCAACTCAGCCGTCTGCCTGGCTTGTTCGTAGTCGCCTTTCCGTAGGTCGTGGGTGGCGAGGATGTGCGCGACGTCGACGATCGCGCAGACCATGTGTTGGTCGACTCGGTCGCCGCTGGCCAGCCAGGCCCACCCGCCTCGCCGCAGTTGCGTGAATGGTGGGCCCTGCACCAGTTTCAATGCCTGCCGCAGGTCCTCGATCCCCTCAGTCCCGCCTCGTGCTTCCGCGCGGGTTCGTAACCGTCGGAAAAGGTCAGCGTCGACCAGGACGTCAACAACTTGGTAGATGTTCCCTCCCCTGGTTTGGGCAGCCGGCGCTTTTGAGGCGTGGGGCAGGTGGGGTTGCCCGGTACGAGGGTTCTTCCCGAGCCATTCACGGCAGCGCGCGATGTAGTCGCGGCATTTGGCCGGAGTGATGTTGAAGGCGTGGGCTGTTTCTTCCGCGGTGGCACCGTGTTGCCGCAACGCTAGGTAGGCCAGCACTTCGGTGAAGTACGGCTTGCGGTCCGGCATCGGCCTGCCCCGTGTGCGCGCCCGAACCGGGCCCAGCAAGGTGAGTCGAGGTAGCGGGCTGTCGTTGTTCCACCACGCGGCCAGGTCTTCATCGAGACGGGTGTCGGCGTCGGTGACCTTTCGTGTGACGTCTTCGTGGACCCGGGGGGACAATGCGTCGAGGTCCGCCGAGGTAGTGGCCGCGGCCGTCAGGTATTGCTCGTCCGGGCTGTCGAGCAAGGTGTGTGTCCGCTCAGCGGCTGTGGTCTCCTCTGCGCTCTCACGTGGCAGGGTGTGCTCGGGTCGGAGCGCCCCCGCCTGGTCTGACCAGGCCCGCCACCCCATGTCGTCGGTTCGGGGCTTGGGGACCGGCATGGTGGTGTCTGCCACCTGTTCCCCGTGGGTGAGTAGCGCGGCGCATCCCAGGGCTTCATCTGCGGTCAGACCGGGCGCGATGAGATCCAGGCCTGACGCGGGCATCCGCAGCCGGCCCGAGTCCGTCAGGACGAGTTGGACTGCGTGGGCGGGGTTGTTATCCCCGCAGATGACCATTGAGATGCCTGTTCGGCCGCTGTGGTCGCTCAGCAGCTGGCTCACTTGCTGCGCTGCCTTGCTGTTCGCAACAACAGCGGTGACGAGGAGCATCCTTGCCGGCCAGGTCTCATCGTCCACCTGACCCACCCGAGCTGTGGGCACGTCCATGTGCTCCTCGAGTCGATCAAGCACACTGACCACGTCCGCGACGGCGTCGGCCACGGCTTCGTGGTCACCGACACGGACCCGTGCGGGGCTCATGGGCGCGACTTCCTCAGCGACACCGATCAAGTCCAACCGGACCCCGCTCGACCACGGGTTCACCGCAACTTCCGCACCGAGGTAGCGAGCGAAGTCGTGGGCGAGTTCCTGAGGCCCAGTGACGCAGACCTGCAGATCCTCCACGTTCAGCAACCACAGCCCGCCATCGTCGCTGGCACCGATCGAGACAAGCAACGGGTAGGGCGCTGGTTGGTCGGGCTCGGCGGCGCCCACCTTATCTGGTGGGGTGCCTGCCGGCAGTGTCCAATGCAGCTGGTCCTGCGAGCCCTCCCATGGCGTGCCCAAGTCAGTGGGGGTCGATAAGTGCAGCGTCAGTCCTTGCTCTGCGAGCTGGGCTGCTGCCAAAACCGGCACGGCTCGGCCTGTGGCCTGGCAGTGAGCACCGAGTCTGCGCAGCACATCATCCAAACCCTCCAGGGTGGCGGCGGCAGCGGCACCCATGGTTAACGCTGTCATTTCAACCGGGGCAAGGAACGGATCGGGTGTGGCGATCGCGCGACCCGGTCTGCGGTTACGGGATTGGGCACGCCTGCGGTTGCCGAGCGCGAGGAACATCCCACCGCCCAGCAAGGCCCCGCTGCCAACCAAACCGGCCAGGACCCAGGCGTGCTCGTCCGCGACATCGGAGACTCCGGCTATCAGGGAGGTGTTGGTCTGCTCCTGCGCGGCGGGTGACCCGCTGGCGCTCTCTTCAGTCAGAGCCTGGCGCGCGGGCTGCGCGGCACCATTGGCTGCCTTCTCTCCCGTCGTCGCGGACTCTGGGGCCGTCGCGGTGACCGACCCGAGTGTCGACACTGCGTCTGCAGCGTTGATAGCCGCGTCCTCCGCCTGTCCTGCCTTAGGTGAGCCGGTGTGCTCAGGCGACGTCGTATCGGTTGCTCGTTCACCACGAGGGTTTGGGATGTCTAAGCGCCACCCGGGGTAGATCAGGTCTGGGTCGCTCAGATGCCGCCCATCACGTTGCTCAATCTGTTGGGAGGCGCGGTAGATGCTGGGCCATTCGGCGGAGCCGTCGAGGTGCTCTTCGGCGAGCGCGCTCAGCGTGTCGCCCTTTTCGACCACGACCTGGTCTTCAGCACCGCTCTCCTGTGTGTTCAGCGCGTCTATGGGGAGGCGGAGCATGGTGCCGGGGTTGATCCAGTCCGGGCCGTGCTGGAGCGTGGCGGCGTTCAGCTTCAGGATCAGCGGGTAGCGGTTTCCTCCTCCGAGGTGGCGTTGCGCTATGGACCACAGCGTGTCACCGGGTTGCACGGTGTACGCCGTGGTCGAAACAGGGGTTGCTTCTGCGGGGCGCTCGCCAGGCTCGCCGTCTGAGATTGATTCCTGCGCGGAGGCAGCAGGGTCGACAGGAGCGCTCGCCGTTGTGGCGGATAAGTCTGGCTCGGTGAGGGTCGTGGCCCGGGCGGGCAGGGCCGAGCTGATGCCCGGGACGGCGATGAACAGTGCCAGCGCGGCGGCGACGACACCGCGAAAAGTGGATTGGGGAATGCCCAGTCCGGGCAGGGAGGGTGCCCGGGCGCCGCGCACTTGGGCCACGAACTCAAGAAGGATGGTTAGCGTCAGTAGCGCCCAGATCACCCAACCCAGACATGTCAGCACGCTCAAGGCAAGGGTGCCGTCATCCGGTGTAAGTAGCGCAGCTCGCGCCTGTTCCCAGGTTGGCAGTTCGCGAGGCAAGGAGTCTGCCCCCACTTCGACCAGCAACATCGGGAGGCCGATCACGATGCTGGTCAGACCGAGTAGGGCCAGTACGCCGAGGGCTCGTTGGCGCAGGGTCATTGCTCTACTCCTTCCTGGACTCGGGTGATGCGCGCGTCGGCTTGCCCGGTCGATGACAGGGTCGAGATACCTACCACGCCCAGGAACCGGGTGTGGTAGGTCGAGGTCACAGTGACGGCGATGGTGGCGGGGCCGGTCACGGTCACGGACCCGGCAGTGCCCGCGGCGGTCAGGTAGGTGTTGGCGGCTGCTGCTGCCTCGCCCGGGTTGGTGTGCACGCCGTGTCCGCGGATAGCGGTGGGCACATTCACCTGTTGGGCCCCCGCGCGGGCTGCTTCGCGGGCCACGCTGCGGGCCTCTTGCATGGCGTGCACGTGACCGGAGACGTCCACCGCCAGTCCCATCATCACGACCACCGTGGCGGCGATCAGGATGGCCAGCACACTGATCGACCCCCGCTCGGCGTCGGTGACCACTGTGGCTCTGGCTGCTCTGGCTGTTCGGGTGGGTTTCATCCGGTTCTCCCGCGGTATGTGTCTAGCGGGGACGTTGCCGTGGAGGTTAGGGTGCGGCTCCCGGGGATCCCTGGGGCGGTGATGTCGCTCATGTCGACCACACAGGTCACGGTCGCGCTGACGGTGGCGTCGGTGCCGACCACGGCCGCGAAACCTGTGGTGTCCACGGTCGCGGCGAGCGGGGCGCAACGCACTCTTTGGTTGCTCAAGCTGGTGGTGGCTGCCGTGGTGGCGCTACCAGCGGCATCGGCTGGGGCGCGGGCAATGGAGGCGGCGCGGGCTGCTTCGGATGCGGCGGACTGGACGGCTTGTTGGGCGATGGCCCACCGGCCGCCGAAGATGACCATCAGCACGAACAGCAGCAGCACCGGTGCCAGGAGCACCATCTCCACCACGGCCGAGCCCCGGTCACCCGCAGTCCCCGGTGGGCGCTTCATACCCATTGGTTGCTTTCCAGACCCCACGCGTACGTCTTTGGGTTCGTGAACCCGGCGGGCGAGCCGGTAAGTCTCTCGACGGGGACGCTGGCGCTTTGATGGATCGCTGGTGCCCAACCGGGGATGACGGTGTGCGCGGTCCCGGTGACGGTGACAGTCGCTACGGTGGCTCCCCGGGTCGCGTTGGCACCGGACCCGAGGAGAACACCGTCGCCACCCGCGTCGGCGACGAAGTCTGCTGCAGCCGCGGCACCGGCAGGGCCGGTGCTTCCGTCTGCGCTGGCCACTCGGGCGCCTTCTTGCGCCGCACCGAGGGCGACCGCGCGGGCATGGAACCACAATGCGCCCTGCATGGCCATGAACATGAACATGAACACGACTGGCAGCAAGATCACCATCTGCACGGTCACCGAACCGTGCTCGGCCCGGCTCTCGGCCCGCGTTCGG
>JBAUJO010000090.1:0-2384 GCA_049683875.1 Ornithinimicrobium sp. | reverse complement strand
AAGCGGCTCTGCGCGAAGGTGTGCTGCGCTACTCCCGCGAGGTCGCCTTCGCCACCGCCCAGATCTATGCATCGGCAGCGCAGAGCCGTGGAGCCTGGGACGCCCGCCTGGAGGCGTTGGTCGTGTTGGCGGTCGTGCGCGGCGAAGCCGATGAGACCTTCCGTAGCAGGGTGACCGAGCTGGGATGGGCCGAGGTCACCGACGTCACGGTGCTGGTCGGTGCCGCTCCACGCGATGCCGCCCCCGGCACTTCGGCAGGGATCGCCGGGTCGCTGCGGGAGGCCGCACAGCGGATGAATCTGGAGGCACTGACGGCCGTGCAGGGCCAACGGCTGATCTGCATCTTGGGTGGAACTGTTGACGGGTTGGCCGACGCCACGCGCCTCAGTCCGCACTTCGGGGCTGGTCCGATCGTGGTCGGGCCACCGGTGCCGCATCTGTATGCCGCTGGTCGCTCGGCCCGCGCCGCACTATCAGGCGCCGAGGCTGCCACTGCCTGGGCCCAGGCGCCGAGGCCGGTGCTGGCCGATGACCTGTTGGCCGAGCGAACGCTACTCGGGGAAGCGCCGGCCCGACGCGCCTTGGTGGATCGGGTCTATGTGCCGCTCCGCGATAGTGGGTCGGCGCTGCTCGACACCGCCAACGCATACCTGGAGGCAGGCGGTGCTCTCGAGGCAACGAGCCGGATTCTCTTTGTTCACCCCAACACCGTGCGGTACCGGCTCGGGCGAATTGAGGAACTCATCAATCTGGACCTGACGGTGCCGCGCGAGGCGTGGACCGCCCAGATCGCCTTGGCGGTAGGTCGATTCGCTGACCGCTCGAGCCCGCCGCGGTGGCGGGGCACCACGAGCCCATCCTCGGCCGATCCCGCCTCGTGACACATCACTTGTAGGTTTTCTACAAAGGTTAACGAAAGATGTCGTTGGCTTCGTTGACACCTGAACGCAGCCTGAACGCGGGATGGTGGAGGCGTGCTAGCCATCGTTGCCCCCGGACAGGGCTCCCAGACTCCTGGTTTCCTTTCCCCGTGGCTTGAACTGCCCGGCTTCCGCGACCGTATGGACTGGTTGGGTGCCGTCGCCTCGCTGAACCTCGTAGAACACGGCACCACCTCGGACGCGGCAACCATCAAAGACACGGCGATCGCCCAGCCGCTGATCGTCGGTTCCGGCCTGATCTCGTTGTTGGCCCTTTTCGACCACCCCGCCGACGGCTTCGCCGCTGTCGGCGCTGGCGCTGGGCACTCGGTGGGCGAGATCACCGCGGCCTCTGCGGCTGGGGTTCTCAGTGCCGAGCAGGCGATGGTCTTTGTGCGCGAGCGTGGCAACGGTATGGCGGCAGCCAGTGCAGCAGCAGCGACGGGCATGGCAGCCGTACTCGGTGGAGACGCCGAAGAGGTCTCCGCCACCATCGAGCGCCACGGGCTGACCGCGGCCAACATGAACGGCGCGGGCCAGGTGGTCGCCGCCGGCACAGCCGATGAGATCCAAGCGCTCCGCGATGACCCTCCGGCCAAGGCCCGTGTCATCCCGTTGCAGGTCGCCGGAGCCTTCCATACCGAGCACATGGCCCCGGCGGTGAAGAAGCTACGCGGTTACTCGCGCGCTATCTCGGTCCATGACCCACGCACACCGCTGATCTCCAACGCCGACGGTGCCGTGGTGGCCAGCGGTCGCGAATACCTGTCCCGCCTGGTCAACCAGGTGCAGAACCCGGTCCGCTGGGACCTGTGTATGCAGACCATGGCCGACCTCGGCGTCACCGGCCTGATCGAGATCCCGCCGGCGGGGACTCTGGCTGGACTGGCCAAGCGCGGCCTCCCAGGCGTCGAGATACTTGCCCTGAAGACACCCGACGACCTCGAAGCAGCGCACCGAATGATCCGTGAACACGGATCACCGGAGGAGCCCACCGACGCCCCGACCTGGCGACTCGTTGTCTCTCCGGTCAAGGGCAAGGTCACCCCCGGCGACGGTTTGGACCTCGACGCCGACGTCCGCCCCGGCGAGGTGGTCGCGGCCGTGAGCACCCTGCGCGAAACGCACAACGTCAAGGCCCCGTACGGCGGTCACATCATCGAGTGGCTCGTCGAGCCTGGCGATCCGGTCAGCCCCGGTCAACCCCTGTTGCGCCTGCACCCGCACGAGGACGGTTCATGAGCACACCGACGAGCAGCCAGGCTCCAGCGGCGCTGATGATGCCGGAGGGCAGTCGGTACGCCCGCGTTCTGGGCATGGGGAGCTACCGCCCGGAGCGCGTGGTTACCAACGAAGAGATCTGCCAGCACATCGACTCCACCGATGAGTGGATCCGGCAGCGCTCGGGCATCGCTACCCGGCACTTCGCTCGCAGCGACGAAACCGTCATTGACATCTCAGAGC
>JBAUJO010000089.1:0-8685 GCA_049683875.1 Ornithinimicrobium sp. | reverse complement strand
GCTGCGCACCGCGCGCCCCGACGACCTGCGCGACTTCGACGGCTCCGAGCTTCGATCCCGGTTCACCGGCCGGCTGATGATGCGCCGGGCGTTATCGTCGGTGCATCACCGCGCTGCGGCGCAGACGGCCTTCCGCGGCCTGCGGACCGCCCCGGGCCGCGCTGCAGCGCGTCACATCTTGTTCGGGGACCGTTCCTTCCCCGACACCCCCAGCGCGGCGCCCACGGCCGGATCAGCCACGGCCGGCACAGGCCCGCTCCACCGCTGAGGCGAAGGCGCCCAGGGACGGGAACTCCGGGTCGGGTTCGATCGCGGCTCCGGGGTCGGGAGTGACACCCCAGCCGGGCCGATCGTGTCGACGGTTGATCCACACTCCCGGAAGCCCTGCCCGCCGAGCCGGCACGTGGTCGTGGAACAGGGACTGGGCCACGTGCAGGAGCCGGCCCGAGTGACCCATCTGCGCCGAGCGCCTCATCAGCGCCTCGAAGTTGGCCGGTTGCGGCTTCTAGGAGCCGATGTCTTCTGCCGTGAGTATCGCGTCGAAGCGCACCCCCAACCGGCGGTTGCTGGCCGCGAAGCCTTAGCGGTCGACGTTCGACAGGATGATGAGCTCGCGCGGCCGAGGTGGTCACCGACGGCCCTTGTCGGATCGGAACCGCGGGTGTACATTCCCGAATGTATGCGCATACATTTGCGCCGAGACGAGGATTCTCCATGTCGACCTCCCCGCGAACGGGCCGGGCCACGGTGTATACCGTGGCCGACCAGGCGGGCGTGTCCGTCGCCACCGTCTCGCGTGTGCTGCAAGAGCCGCACCGTGTCCGCGACTCCACCCGCGCCAAGGTACTTCGGGTCGTCGACGAGCTGGACTACGTCCCTCACGGCGGCGCCAGGTCGCTGGCCTCACGCCGGCACGAGGCTCACGGCCTCGTGCTCCCCGAGCTCGGGGGCCCGTACTACTCCGAGCTGCTGCTGGGCTACGAGTCCGTGGCCGCCGAGGCCGGTCACAGCGTCGTCCTCGTGCTGACCGAGGGCAAGGACGACGTGGACTCCGCCGTTCGCCGACTGGCCGGCAGCGTGGACGGGATGGCCCTGATGGGCGCGGACCAGGTCCTGGACGACACCCTGGCCGCCGTGCGGCGCCAGGTGCCGGTGATCGGTCTGACCGGTGACACCGGGCGTGGCTTGGAGTCGTTCTCGACGGAGAACGAGGCGAGCGCCCAACAGCTGACCCGGCACCTTCTCGCCCACGGGCGGCGGAAGGTCGCCTTCGTCGGCACACCCACCCTGGCCCCGGACGTCCTCGAACGCTGGTTGGGCTTCGTGGCCGCTCATGACGGGGCGCCGGTCAGACCGGCGCTGCCTGCCCAGCTCGAGGAGTCCGAGGGGCGGCGCATCGCCGACGACCTCCGCGCCGAGGACCGCGACATCGACGCTCTGGTATGCGCCAACGACGAGCTCGCCTTGGCCGTCATCCATCGCCTGACCCAGCACGGCGTTCGGGTGCCGGACGACGTCGCCGTCGTCGGGTGGGATGACGTCATGGCGGCCCGCTACATCCGCCCGGCGCTGAGCACGGTGCGCCAGCCGGTGCGCGAGCTCGGTGCCCAGGCGGCCCAACGGATGCGGGGTCTCATCTCCGGTCGGCCG
This sequence comes from Ornithinimicrobium sp., assembly GCA_049683875.1. Taxonomy (GTDB): domain Bacteria; phylum Actinomycetota; class Actinomycetes; order Actinomycetales; family Dermatophilaceae; genus Ornithinicoccus. Next base: position 7,035 of record JBAUJO010000089.1, on the reverse strand, counting down.
GGTGCCGCCACGCATCACACCCTGCCCACCACCGTGGTCATCCGCGAGTCCTGCGGGTGCCCCGACCCTTCATTGCCCACCTACCCCACCTCATAGGAGTCACTCATGCGACGAGCAACGACGCTCATAGCGCTCACCACCGGCACAGCCCTGATGCTCACGGCGTGTGGCCGTGACGAGGGGAACGGTTCCGGGTCGGATGCCGCCAAGACCGGCAAAGAGATCTCGACCGACGACGTCGGCGGCTCCATCGACGTCTGGGCCATGGGAGCCGAGGGCGAGAAGCTGCCCGCGCTGGCCAAGAAGTTCGAGGCGGCGAACGACGGTGTCACCGTCAAGGTCACCGCCATCCCGTGGGACTCGGCTCACGACAAGTTCACCACCGCGATCACCGCCGGGACCACGCCGGGTGTGGCCATGGTCGGCACGACCTGGATGGGCGAGTTCGCCGGGATGGACGCGCTCGACCCCACGCCCCCCTCGATCGACGGGTCGAAGTTCTTCTCCGGCGCCGAGTCGACGACCCAGGTGCAGGACACCTCCTACGGGGTGCCCTGGTATGTCGAGACCCGGTTGGTCTACTACCGCACCGATATCGCCGAGAAGGCCGGCTACTCGCAGGTCCCCACGGACTGGGAGGGCTTCCACCAGATGACGGCGGACATGCAGAAGAAGGGAGGCGCCACGTGGGGCATCAGCCTGCAACCGGGAGGCGTCGGCTCCTGGCAGAGCGTGATGCCCTTCGCCTGGTCCAACGGCGCCGAGGTGGCCACCAACAAGGCCTACGACTTCGACAACCCCGAGGTGGGCGAGGCGGTGTCGTACTACCAGTCGTTCTTCACCGACGGCATCTCCGACCCGCAGCCCCCCGAGGGTCAGACCGAGGCGGACTTCACCAGCGGCGCCGTGCCGATGTTCATCTCCGGACCGTGGATGATGTCCATCGTCGAGGACGTGGGCGGCAGGGGCTTCGCCGACAAGTACGACGTCGCCCCCGTGCCCGCACCCCAAGGAGGGTCGAGCTCCTCCTTCGTCGGGGGCTCCAACCTCGCGGTGTTCTCCGACACCGAGAACCGCGACACGTCGTGGGCGTTCGTGAAGTGGCTGACCGAGCCGCAGACCCAGATCTCCTGGTACGAGCAGAGCTCGGACCTGCCCTCGGTGCAGTCCGCGTGGGACGACGAGACCCTCGGCGGCGACGAGAAGCTCTCCGTCTTCGGCACCGCCCTGGAGACCGCCCAGGCTCCCCCGTCGTTCCCGACATGGGAGGAGGTCATCACCAGCTTCGACACCGAGATGGAGAAGGTGACCAAGAGCGGGGAGGACCCGGCCAAGGCCTTGAAGACGGTGCAGAGCCAGGCGGAGTCCATCGGCACGGGGCAGTGAACCGTGGCGACCATCACTCGCCAACGACAGGACGCGGCCACTCCGACGCCTGCGCGCGAGAAGGCTCGAGGCGCACCCGGGCGACGCCGAGAGCAACGGGCGGCCTGGACCCTGGCCGCACCGTTCGTGCTGCTGTTCCTGGCCTTCACTGCCTGGCCGATCGCCCAGTCGGTGTTCATGAGCCTGACCGACACCCGAGCCCAGGACCTGTCGACACCCTTCGCCGTCAACTTCGTCGGGTTCGACAACTTCACCAAGGCCTTCGGTGACCCGATCTTCCGGCAGGCCGCCTTCAACACCGCCTACTTCGTCTGCGTCGGGGTGCCTCTGACGATCATGGTCGCCCTGGCCGCTGCCATTGCCTTGGACAAGGGCATCGGACGCTTCCGGTCGCTGTTCCGACTGGGCTTCTACACCCCGGTCATCACCTCGATCGTCGCGGTGGCCGTCGTGTGGCGGTTCCTGCTGAGCCCGGACGCAGGCCTGGTCAACACGGTCCTGAGCTGGGTCGGGATCAGCGGGCCCAACTGGCTGGAGTCGACGACGTGGGCCATGCCATCACTCATCATGATGGCCACGTGGCGCAACTTCGGCACCGCCATGATCATCTTCCTCGCCGGGCTCCAGGGAGTGCCGTGGTCGCAGCACGAGGCGGCCGCCATCGACGGCGCCAACGCCTGGCAGCGCTTCCGCTACATCACCGTCCCGGCCCTGCGTCCGGTCATCCTGTTCGTCTCGGTCACGACCTCGATCGGATACCTCCAGTTCTTCGAGGAACCGTTCGTCATGACCCAGGGCGGGCCGCTGAACAGCACCATCTCCGCCTCGATGTACACCTTCAAGCAGTTCAGCTTCGGCAACTACGGGTATGCCGCCTCGCTGAGCTATCTGATCTTCGTCGTCATCGCGGTGGTCACCTTCATCCAGTTCCGTTTTCTGCGGGAGGACTGAGATGTCGATGACCACCGCCCCGACGGTCCGGAGCCGTTGGTGGCTCTACGCACTGCTCACCGGCGCCCTGGTCGTCGTCATCGCACCCTTCGCGTGGATGGTGCTGGGCAGCCTGAAGTCGAACGCCGAGCTACGGCAGGTGCCTCCCACCTGGTGGCCCGAGTCGGCGAGCATGGACAACTACGTCGAGCTCTTCAGCCGTCTCAACTTCGGCCAGTACTTCACCAACTCGATCATCGTCGCGGTAGCCGTCACGGCAGGCAACCTGCTGTTCTGCTCGATGGTGGGCTATGCGCTGGTCATGCTCGACTTCCGGGGCAAGAAGGTCCTCTTCGCGCTCATCCTGGGCACCCTGATGATCCCCGGCGTGGTCACCTTCGTGCCGCTGTTCGTCCTCGTCGCCAACGCGGGCCTGGTGAACACCCTGCCGGGGCTCTTCCTGCCCTTCCTGGTCTCACCGTTCGGGGTCTTCCTGATGCGGCAGTACATGCTGGGGCTGCCGCGGGAGCTGCTCGATGCCGCCCGGGTCGACGGCGCGGGGGAGCTGCGCATCTTCGGGCGGGTCTTCCTGCCCCTGTGTGGCCCGGCGCTGGCGACCCTGGGCATCCTGACCTTCCTCGGCAGCTGGAACAACTTCCTGTGGCCCCTGGTCGTCGCCCAGACCGAGGACACCTACACCTTGCCGGTGGCCCTGGCCCTGTACTCCACCGGTCAGAACGCGACCCAGTACGGGCTGCTGCTCGCCGGCGCCACCGTGGTGGTGATCCCCGTGCTGGCCGTCTTCATGGTCTTCCAACGCCGCTTCATCCAGGGCATCGCCACGACCGGGCTTAAGTAGCACCCATCGAGAGGACATGCCCATGAACACCGTCACACCTACCAGACGCACGCTGATCCTCGGCGGACTGACCGGTGCGGCAACGGCCGCCCTGGGTACGCCCGGCTACGCCACTGCGGACACCCACCGGCATCGCAGCGGCCGGCCGCCGCGCCATGGGTCGGCCACGATGCGTCGCTGGGCCAGCGACACCTGGCGCTCGCTGGTGGCGATGACCGACAAGGAGACCGGTCTGCCGGCCGACAACATCCCTGGGTCCTTGGCGACGGCGCAGCGGAGCGGCTACACCTCACCGACGAACATCGGGGGCCTGCTGTGGTCGGCGGTCGTGGCCCGCGAGCTGCGCATCATCAACCCGGGTGAGTGCACCCGACTGTGTCGCCGCACCCTGCAGACGCTGCTGGACATGGAGCACGACGAGGCGAGCGGGCTGTACTACAACTGGTATGACGAAGGCACCGCCCAGACCCTGAGGTCGTGGCCCACCACTGGTGAGACCGTCTACCCCTTCGTCTCCAGCGTGGACAACGCCTGGCTCGGCGCGGCGCTGATGGTCGTCCGCGAGGCGGTCCCGGGCGCCAGCAAGCTGGCCGGCCCGCTCTTCGACCGGATGCGCTGGGATGCCGTCTACGACCCGGACGCCGACCGCCCGGGCGGGCTCATGCACGGGGGCTTCTACCCCGAGGACCACGACCGGCCGGGTGGGGTCTACCGGGGCACGCACATCGACGGGCCGGAGGTGTGGCTGACCACGCACCACTACGACACCATCGTGTCCGAAACCCGGATGACCTCCTACCTGGGCATCCTCACCGGCCAGGTGCCCCCGGAGCACTACTTCGCTGCTTGGCGCACCTTCCCGGCCAGCTGCGACTGGTCATGGCACGAGATGCAGCCGGTCGGGCGGACCCGGACCTACCTCGGCATCGAGGTCTACGAGGGCGCATACACCTACCGGGGTATGCACGTGGTGCCCGGCTGGGGCGGCTCCATGTTCGAGGAGCTGATGCCGGACGTGTTCGTTCCCGAGGCCACCTGGGCGCCGCGCTCGTGGGGGCGCAACCACCCGCTGCATGTCCGGGCCCAGTACGAGCACGGGATGAAGGAGGCCGGCTACGGCTACTGGGGGTTCAGCCCGGCCAGCGACCCGTTCGCCAACTACCGCGAGTACGGGGTGGACGCGCTGGGCCTCAACCCCGACGGGTACTTCTCCGACGTCGAGATGACCAGCCTGGACCTGGGGTTCGGCGAGTGCCGCGAAGGGACCAACCCCAACCCCGAGTACGGCGACGGAGTGGTCACCCCCCACGCGGCGTTCCTGGCGATGATGCACGCACCGCAGCGCGCGCGGACCAACCTGCAACGGATCGAGACCGAGCTCGGAGCCTACGGCCCGGGCGGCTTCTACGACGCGGTGGCCGTGGGCTCGGGAAGGCAGGCTCAGCGGTACCTGGCCCTCGACCAGGCCATGATCATGGGAGCGATCGGCAACGTCGCCGGCGGCGATGTGGTGCGACGCGCCTTCGGCACCCGTGCCGTGCAGCGGGCGCTGAGACCCGTCATCGGTCAGGAGCGTTTTGGCGCCGGTCTGGTGCGGTCGTGAGCATCCACTGATGAAGCCCACACTCACCCGCGCAGCGGCGGGTGTCGCCTTTCGCGACCTCAACGGCAACGGGATCATGGACCCCTACGAGGATCCTCATCTGCCGGTCCGGCAGCGGGTGGAGGACCTTCTGGGCCGGCTGTCCCTGGCCGAGAAGGTCGGCCTGATGTTCCACACCGTCATCGAGGCGGGCACCGACGGCGCTGTGCTCGAGAGACCGGGCAACATCAGCAAGTCACCGACCTCCGCGGTCGTCCTGGGCAAGCACCTGTCGCACTTCAACGTGCACGCCCTGGGCAGCGCCCGGATGGCTGCGCGCTGGAGCAACGCGCTGCAGCGGCTCGCGACCGGGACGCCGCACGGCATACCGGTGACCATCTCCACCGACCCCCGCCACGCGTTCGTGGAGAACGTGGGAGTCTCCTTCGCCGCCGGTTCCTTCTCGCAGTGGCCCGAGCCGTTGGGGTTGGCGGCTCTGGGTGACCCCGATGTCGTGGCGCGCTTCGCCGACACGGCGCGCCGCGAGTACCTGGCCGTGGGAATCCGGGCGGCCCTGCATCCGTGCGTGGACCTGGCCACCGAGCCACGGTGGGCCCGGCAGGCCGGCACCTTCGGTCAGGATCCCGCGGTCGCCGCCGAGCTGGGGGTCGCCTACCTCCGCGGCTTCCAAGGTGAACGGCTCGGCCCGAGCAGCGTGGCGTGCACCACGAAGCACTTCCCCGGCGGGGGGTCGCAGAAGGACGGCGAGGACGCTCACTTTCCCTACGGTCGGGAGCAGGTCTACCCGGCCGGTCGCTTCGAGGATCACCTGGCACCGTTCCGCGCCATGATCGCCGCCGGCACGTCAGGGATGATGCCGTACTACTCGATGCCTGTGGGCCTCGTCCGCGACGGACAACCCGTAGAGGAGGTCGGTTTCGGCTACAGCCGGCAGGTCGTGACCGATCTGCTCCGGCAGCGGCTCGGGTACAACGGTGTGGTGCTGACCGACTGGGAGCTGGTCACCGACAACCATGTGGGTGACAAGGTGCTCCCGGCGCGTGCCTGGGGCGTCGAGCACCTCGATGCCTCGCAGCGCATGGAGATGATCCTGGACGCGGGCGCCGACCAGTTCGGTGGAGAGGAGCAGGTCGATCTGCTCATCAGTCTGGTCACCAGTGGACGGGTGAGCGAAGAGCGGATCGATGAGTCGGCACGACGGTTGCTCGCGGTGAAGTTCGAGCTCGGGTTGTTCGACGACCCGTACGTGGACGAGGACGCCGCTGAGCACACCGTGGGTCGAGCCGACTTCGTCGCCGCGGGCCGTCAGGCCCAGGCCGCCTCCGTGACCGTGCTGCACAACGCCGGCCTCCTTCCGCTCCAGCCAGGGATGAGGTGCTACGTCGAGGGGATCCAGCCCGAGGAGGCTGCTCGCGTGCTCGGCGCCGCGGCGCTGGCCGACTCTCCTGATGCAGCCGACGTGGCGGTGGTGCGGGTCGGCGCACCCTTCGAGGCGCGATCCGACCTCTTCCTCGAGTCGGCCTTCCACCAGGGCTCGCTGGACTTCCCTCCCGGGTTCATCCATCGACTGGCTCGCCTCGCCGCCCAGTGTCCGCTGGTCGTGGACGTCACCCTGGACCGCCCGGCGGTCGTGACTCCCCTGCTGGGCTTCGTCGGCGCTCTCGTGGGCACCTACGGCACCTCGGGCGAGGCACTGCTCGATGCCCTGACCGGGCGGGTGGCGCCGGTCGGGGCGCTGCCCTTCGACCTGCCGAGATCGATGCAGGATGTCCGCGGACACCCCGAGGACCAACCGGGATTCGACGACCCCCTCTTCGCGTGCGGCTTCGCCCTACCGGTTCCCTGTGCAGACTAGGGTCGAGAACCCGACACACGAGTCAGCAAAGGACCGGCATGGGCACGGGTTTGGACAGCGCGACCAACCTCTATCTGCAGGCCATCCGAGACGGTGACTACGAGTCGGCGATCACCACCTACGCCGGCGACCGCTACACGCAGCACTCCACACCGGTCCGCGATGGCCGAGAGGGCTTCATCGAGTTCTTCGAGGGCTTCGTCCGCCGCAACCCGGTCCGTGACATCCAGATCGTCCGCTCCTTCCAAGACGGGCGTTACGTCTTCCTGCACGTCCTGCAGAGCCTGAACGACGGCGAGTTCCGCTACGTGACCGCCGACATCTTCGACACCGACGAAGCCGGCCTGCTGATCGAGCACTGGGACGTCATCGCCCAGATGACCGGCCCCAACAACAGTGGCC
>JBAUJO010000088.1:0-21080 GCA_049683875.1 Ornithinimicrobium sp. | reverse complement strand
CCGCCCACCTGCTGCCCGGCCCCGGCGGCGTGCTGGCCGCGGGCCTGTATGCGGTGCCGGCCGTCGGGCGAGTAGCGGCCAGAGCGCGGCGCTCGCTGCGGACGCCGGAGCAGAACGTGGCCGACACGTTGCGGCTGTGCACCGTCGACCCCACCCGGGTCGACCCGGCCGTGGTGGCCCGCCACCTACCGGGGGCGAGGAGGCGCGTGTCGCATCCGCAGTTGGACCGGTACTACAGCGATGCCGCCCGGTCGATCCTGCGGCACCTGGCGAACCGCCGTGCCACCGACGCCACATACGCGAGCCTGACCGTGCCGGTGTTATTGGTTCACGGCACCCGCGACCGGCTGGTGCCCTTCTCCGGAGCGGTGCGGACCGCGGGCCGCAACCCCCGGTGGCGCTTTGTGCCCGCGGCCGACTGTGGCCACCTGCCCATGCTCGAACACCCATGTTGGCTGGCGGGGCACCTGCACCGCTGGTGGTCGGTCAGCGAGGGGGACGCGACGCCGACCGTGTGATGGACTGACCGCGTGACCACGGTGACCATCTGGCGGCGCAAGGCTGCCACGGCGGCGCTGCTGTTGTTCCAACGACTGCCGGGCCACCTGCAGCGCGTGCTGGTCCGGGCCGGGACTCCGCACTACACCGTCGGGGCGGTCTGTGCCGTCCAGCACGGCGACGCCATCCTGATGCTGAGCCAGCCGCATCGGGCGGGATGGAGCTTGCCTGGCGGCCTGCTGAAGAAGGGCGAGACCCCGACCGAGGCGGTGCGGCGGGAGGTGCTCGAGGAGACCGGGCTGCGAATCGAGCCCGGCGACCAGGTCGTGGTGGGGGTGCACTCCGACGGTCAGAGTGTGGATGTGATCTTCCGGGTCATCGTCGACCACCGGCCCGAGCTGCTGCTGTCGTCCGAGGCGCGACGCGCGCGCTGGTTCGATGCCGCGGAGCTGCAGGACATGGACCGCGAGACCGCTCGAATCGTGGCTGCACTGCGCTGGGCCGGGCAGCCGCCGACTCCTGGTCGGCTTCGGCTATGAACCCGCCGGGCTAGATGGTCAGCAGGATCTTGCCGATGTGCTGGCTCTCCTCCATGGCCCGGTGCGCGTCGGCCGCGTGTTCCAGTGGATAGCTGGCATGCACCAGGGGGCGCACCGAACCGTCCTCGATGAGGGGCCAGACCCGCTTGCGGACAGCCTGGACGATGCTCGCCTTGTCGTCCAGGGGTCGGGATCTCAGACCAGTGGCGATGATCCGGCCCCGTTTGCCGAGCAGCCGGGCGATGTTCAGCTCGGCCTTGACGCCACCCTGCATCCCGATGATCACCAACCGTCCTCCGGTCGCCAGAGCCTGCAGGTTCCGGTCGAGGTACGCGGCGCCGATGACGTCCAGGATCACGTCGGCCCCCTCTGAGTCGGTCATCGCGTGCACCCGTTCGACAAAGTCCTCCTCGCGGTAGTTCACCCCGGCGTCCGCTCCGAGTGACTGGCATGCCCGGAGCTTCTCGGCCGACCCGGCGGTCACGATGACACGGGCCCCCAGGCTCTTGGCGATCTGGATGGCCATGGTGCCGATGCCGCTGGAGCCACCGTGGACCAGCACCGTTTCACCCTCACCCAGACCTGCCTCGACCACGAGGTTGCTCCACACGGTGCACGCCACTTCGGGCAGAGCCGCGGCGGTGAGCAGATCCACCCCGGCGGGCACCGGCAGCACCTGCCCAGCGGGCACGGCCACCTGCTCGGCATACCCACCGCCGGCGAGCAACGCGCAGACCCGGTCCCCGGGGGACCACGAGCCCACATCGTCACCGACGCGGCTGACGGTCCCACTGACTTCGAGCCCCAGCAGCTCCGAGGCCCCGTCGGGGGGCGGGTACTTTCCTTCGCGCTGCATGACGTCGGCGCGGTTGACTCCGGCCGCGGCCACGTCGATGAGGACCTCACCCTTGCCGCACGCGGGGGCGTCCACGCCCTCGTCGAGCCTCAGGGCATCGGCGTCTCCGGCGGTGGGAACGGTGATGGCTCGCATGGGTCCACCGTAGGGCCTGCTCAGTTGATGAGGATGCCCGCGATCGCCGCGCTCATGAGGTTGGCCAGGGTGGCCGCCGCGATGGCCCGAAGCCCCAGCTCGGCGATGTCGCGGCGACGGTCGGGAGCGATACCCCCGAGGCCGCCGAGCAGGATGCCGAGCGAGCCCAGGTTGGCGAAGCCGGTCAGCGCGAAGGTGATGATGGCGGCTGTCTTGGGGGTGAAGTCGTCGATCTGCGGGGCGAAGTCGGCGAAGGCGACGAACTCGTTGACGACCACTTTCTGCCCGACGAAGCTCCCCGCCTGCACGGCCTCGTCCCAGCCCACCCCGATGACGAACATCAGCGGCGCGAACACGTATCCGAGGATCTGCTCGAAGGTGAGGTCACCTGCTCCGAACCAGCCTCCGACCACGCCGATGAAGAGGTTGATCAAGGCGATGAGCGCGATGAACGCCAGCAGCATCGCGCCGATGTTGAGGGCCAGGCGCAGCCCGTCGGCCGCGCCGGATGCCGCGGCGTCGATCACGTTGCGGTACTGCATCTCGTCCAGGCCCTCGGGCTCGTCGTCGTGATCGTGGTCGCGGTCGAGGGGCTCGTCCGACGCGGACTCCTCGTCGGTACGGGTGCTGTCACCGTCGCCCGAACGCGAGGTCGCCGCTGCCGAGCCGTCCGAGCCGGATCCGGCCGCGACCTTCTCCTTGCGAGCACGTGGGCGCGCCGACTCGTCCACGGCGTTGGGGGTCTCCGGCAGGATGATCTTGGCCATGAGCAGCGCACCGGGGGCGGCCATGAAGCTGGCGGCGATCAGGTACTCCAACGGTGCGCCCAGCAGCGAGTAACCGACGAGGACCGACCCGGCCACGGTGGACAGACCTCCGACCATGACGGCGAAGAGGCCGGAGCGCGACAGGCCCTTGATGTAGGGGCGGATGACCAGCGGCGCCTCGGTCTGGCCCACGAAGATGTTGGCCGCGGCGTTGACCGACTCTGCGCGGTGCGTGCCGAGCAGCTTGGCGATGGCGCCACCCAGCCCCTCGACCACCTTCTGGAGGATTCCGAGGTGGTAGAGCACGGCGGTCAGAGCGGCGAAGAAGATGATGACCGGGAGCACCTGGAAGGCGAACACCAGCCCTTCCTCGGGCAGGACGGGCCCGAAGACGAACTCGATCCCGGCGTTGGAGGAGTTGATCACGGCCTGGACTCCCTTGGAGGCTTGCTCTAGTGCGTACTGGCCGGTCGACCAGTACAGCACCACGACGCCGAACCCCAGCTGCAGAGCCAGGGCCGCTAGGACGGTGCGCAGGCGAATAGCCCGCCGGTCGGTCGACAGCAACACCGCCAGCGCGAGCAGCACGCATATCCCGCCTAGGCCCCAGAGCACGTTCATTGATTCTCCTCGGTCGAAAGTCGCTACACGGTAGCGGCCGGGTCCTCGTGCGCGGTAGTCCCTTGTTGCGGCAGGGTGACAGCATGGGCGCATGCAGCGCACCGTGACCGCCCGCATCACCGCCTCGATCAACAGCACCGCCGAGATCGCCGTCTCCGTGGTCGCCGCTGCGAGCGCCCGGCGTGAGCAGGAGGAGCTGTCTGTCAGGGTGAGCGAGCGGGAGCTGCACGGGCAGGAGGTGGCCGGGTCGGGCGAGGCGCGGTGGCAGCTGTTCACCGACGTTCCTGTTGGAGACTTCGTGCTGGAGTACCGGGCGGTCCTGACCTCCGGCGGCGCTGCCACCACCCTGAGCCCCGGTGAACGCATCTCCTACCTGCGGCCGAGCCGGTATGCCGACGTGGACCGTCTCGGCAACACGGCGCGTGCCCTGTTCGGCCACTACGGCGGGCCTGGCAGCGACCTGCAGGAAGGGCAGGATGTGGCCTTGCTGGGCGCGGTCCGCGACTACGTCGCCGAGCAGACGGCCTACGTCATCGGATCCTCCCGGGTGACAGACGGTGCCAGCGACACCTTTCTCGCCCGCCGGGGAGTGTGTCGCGACTTCGGCCACCTGACCATCGCGCTGCTGCGCGCCCGAGGTATCCCGGCTCGGCTGGTCAGCGCCTACGCCCCGGGTCTGCTGCCGATGGACTTTCACGCCGTCGTCGAAGCGTGGGTCGCCGGCGGGTGGCATGTGGTCGACCCCACCCGGCTGGCCCCGCGGCGCTCGCTGGTGCGGATCGCGACCGGCACTGACGCGGCGGAGACGGCGTTCTTGACCACGCACTCAGGGGAGCTGCGCTTCGGCACGCTGACGGTCACCGCGACCACTGATGGGCCTCTGCCCGACGACGACCACGCTGGCCTGGCGCAGATCGCGTGAGCGTCGCAGCGCCGGGCCGGCGCCGGGCGCTGGCTGACCAGCGCTGTCACGCCAGCTGGGTCAGCTCCACCTCGACGAACATCTTGGAGGTGCCGGACCCGGTGAAGATGCCTCGCAGTGGGGCGACGTCACCGTACTGACGGCCCTGCGCGACCTCGACGTGACGGTTTCCGGGCTGGATCGCGTTGGTCGGGTCAGCCCCGACCCACTCCCCGTCCCAGTACCGGATCCAGGCGTGCGACTCCCCGCGGTAGGTCCGGCCGATCTCCGGCTCGCGGGGTGGCATCAGGTAGCCAGAGACGTAGCAGGTGGGAACGCCCACGGCACGCAGACAGCCGATCGTGAGGTTTGACTTGTCCTGGCACACCCCCTCCCGGCGTTCCCAGGCCTCTGCGGCCAGCGTGCGGACGCCGGTGGCGCCCGAGACGTAGGCGATCTCGTCGTGGATGAGGTCGACCACCTCTCGCGCGCAGTCACGGGGAGTGGCCGAGTCGTTCGCGATCTCCTGGACCCTGGCCAACAGGTCCTCCGGCGGCTGCACCTGAGCCCCGAGCTGCAGGTACTCGCTGTGCTCGGCTGCGGTGTCAGGGTGCAGCACCTGCTCCCACGACCACGCTGCGCCCTCGATGACGGGTCGCTGGACGTTGACCGTCGCGGCGGAGGTGACGGTCAGGGACTCGTGGCGGTCGTGCACCTCGAACGCGGTCGCGGTGGTGCCCCAGTAGTCGTTGTAGGTGTGGGTCCAGGCTGAGGGAGAGATGTCCATCCGGGTGTGCAGCACCTGCTGGTGCAGGGTCGAGCGTGGCGTCATCCTGGCCTCGTTGTACGAGGCGCTCGCGGCGCCCGCGTACTCGTACCCGGTCTTGTGCACGATGCGCAGCATCATGGGATCACCTCACCCCCGCGTGCCAGGTGACCGACGCCGCACCCTCGAAATAGCGGTAGGCGACGGCGTCGTTGGCCTCGCTGCACGTCCTCTGCAGCGAGGTCATCCGCGCGGGGATGTCGGTGAGGATCTCGGACAACGGTTGGTACTCCAGTTCGGCTCGGGCGCGACCGATGAGTCGCATCGCATCCCCGGTGAACCCGGCTCGTCGCTCACCGACGTCCAGGTTGACCAGGGCGGACTCGGCGCGGTTCAGGGAGAACAGCAGGGAGCGGGGGAAGAGGCGGTCCAGCAGCAGGAACTCCGCGGCCTCCCGGTCGGAGTCGGCACCGCCGTAGGTGCGCACGAAGGCATGGTGCGCCCCGCAGGCGCGCAGCGTGGTCAGCCACGACTGAGGCGACTCGGCGTTGTACGCGGCCGCCTCGATCATCCGTGCCGTCATGTCGATGCGTTCCAGGCTTCGACCGAGGACCAGGAACTGCCAGCCCTGGTCGTGGCTCATGGTGGAGTCGGCGGTGCCGGAGATCACCGCGCAGCGCTCGCGGACCGTCTGACACGCCTGGGCGGGACGGGCCCGCTGGATATGGCCGCGCTGCAGGATGTTCCATGTGGTGTTGATCGCCTCCCACACCTCCGTGGAGACCACCTCCCGGGAGCGGCGAGCGCTCTCTCTGGCTCCCCAGAACGCCGAGACCATGGACGCAGGTGAGCTGGGGTCCCAACCCAGCAGCCGCATCACCGTGGCCTGGTCCGCCTCGCCGGCGCCGTCGACGCCCATGACGGCCAGCAGGGCCTGCGAGGCGGACTCCTCGTCGACCACCGGGTCCTCCAGCAGCAGCTGCACATGCACGTCCAGTAGTCGCGAGGTGTCCTCGGCGCGCTCCAGGTAGCGCCCGATCCAGAACAGTGACTCAGCGATGCGGCTCAGCATGTCGGCATCTCCTCGTCCTGCTGCTCCGACCCCTGTTGCTGCTGCTCCTCCTGGGTGCTCGTCGCGATGGACTCCTGCAGCCTGACCTGGGGCTCGGCGGCATGCTCGAGCGCGCGCGGCCGGGGCGCGAGTCGCTGTCGTTGGCCGTCACCGGCCAGCACCCAGGTGTCCTTGGACCCGCCGCCGCGGCTGGAGTTGACGATGAGCTCACCCTCGCCGAGTGCGACCCGGGTCAGCCCGCCGGGCAGCACCCAGACCTTGTTGCCGTCATTGATCGCGAACGGCCGCAGGTCCACGTGCCGGGGCCGCATCTTGTCCCCGATCATGGTGGGCACCGTCGACAGCTGGACGACGGGTTGGGCGATCCAGCCGCGCGGTGAGCTCAGCACGGTCCTGCGCAGCTGTTCGAGCTCCTCGGGCGTCGCCCGGGGCCCGATGACGATGCCCTTACCGCCAGCGCCGTCGACCGGCTTGACGACCAGCTCGTGCAGCCGGTCCATCACCTCCTCGCGGTGGTCCTCGTCCTCCAGACGCCAGGTGTCCACGTTGGGCAGGATCGGGTCCTCGCCGAGGTAGTACCGGATGATGTCCGGCATATAGGTGTAGATGAGCTTGTCGTCCACGACGCCGTTGCCGACCGCGTTGGCGATGGTCACGTAGCCGGCGCGAGCCGCGTTGAGCAAGCCCGGGCAGCCGAGCGCGGAGTCGGAGCGGAAGTGCACGGGGTCCAGGAAGTCGTCGTCCACCCGCCGGTAGATCACGTGCACCGGGTGCAGCCCGTGGGTGGTGCGGATCATGACCCGGCCGGCCTGGGCGACGAGGTCGCGGCCCTCGACCAGTCGGCAGCCCATGAGCCGGGCCAGTAGCGAGTGCTCGAAGTAGGCCGAGTTGTAGGGCCCAGGGGTCAGCACGACCACCGTGGGGTCGGCCACACCGCTGGGACCGGCGGCCTTGAGCGCCGACAGCAGCTTCTGCGGGTATGCAGCGACCGGTCGCAGCCGGTGGGTCGAGACCACCTCGGGCAGGGTCTGCGCCATGGCGCGGCGGTTGGTCAGCACGTAGGAGACCCCCGAGGGGATCCGGACGTTGTCCTCCAGCACTCGGAAGTCACCGTTGCCGTCGCGGATCAGGTCGATGCCGGAGACGTGGATCCGTACCCCGTTCAGCGGGGTGATGCCGGCAGCCGCGCGGTGGAAGTGACTGGAGGAGGTCACCACGTGACGGGGGACGATGCCGTCGGCGAAGACCTCTCCTGCGCCGTACACGTCGTCCAGCAGTCGCTCCAGGGCGTTGACCCGCTGCGCCACGCCGGACTCGACATGGGCCCAGGCCTGTGCGTCGATGATCCGCGGCACGATGTCCAGCGGGAACGGCCGCTCCTCACCACCGATGTCGAAGGTGACGCCTTGGTCACGGTAGTTGCTGGACAGGTAGTCGGAACGGGATCGTAGGTCGTCCACGCTGACGTCGTCGAAAGCCCTCGAAAGATTCCGGTAGGCCGACCGGATCGATCCCTCCTCGGCCTCGCCGGAGACGAACATCTCGTCGTGCATGTGCTGGGCCAGGGGATAGTCCTCGAACATGTCCGCCATAGCGTCCGAGCCTAGCGTCCGCACGTCTGCCGGCCGACCGCCACGATGTCGAGTGCATTGGTCTCGGCGTTGCGCGTTCGTGACGTGACCATCGAGCTCGATCCGCGTATGTTTGCCCTTACACGCGTAGGTCGTGAAAAGGTCTGCGCCAGAGCGGGGTTGGGCGATTGTGAAGGTAGAGACCTGGGGCGAGTCGACGCTTCTTTCCGTGCAGCAGGGGCTGCTGCAGATCGGCTGGGTGCTGGTGGCCGTCGCCGGTGTCCTTGTGCTCGGGTATGCGCTGTTCGTCGGCTGGAGGGTCGTGGCGGTGACGGTGCGAAGGGTCGCCGCCGGGCGGCTTCGCACTCTCCCCACGCCCGGACGATGGCCGAGCGAGAGCCCGTCGTGACGACATTCGAGCGTCCTCTGGTCGAGCTGGTCGGGGTGGTCGCGTTGCTCCCGGTCACACTCGCCGTCGGTTACGCCCTGGTGCTCCTGGCCATGTCGCGGTACGAGCCGTCTGACCCCGCCGGCGGGCCGATGGCTCCGGTGCGGGCGCGGGCGAAGCGGGTGGTCTTCGTGCTCCCGTGCCCGGATGAGGAGACGGTGCTCGAGGTCAGCCTCAGAAGGCTGCTAGGGCTGGACGAGCCCCGCGTGAGCGTGCTCGTCGTCACCGCCGGGCCCGATGACCAGAGCGCTGAGGTCGTCAATGCCGTGCGAGACCCGCGCGTGCACCTGTTCAGACGCCGAGGAGCCGGGGTCGGTCAGGGGCGCAGCGAGGCGTTGAACGCCGCCGTGGCCCATGTGCGCGCAGGTGGCGTGACGGAGGTGACCGACCCGGCCGACGTGGTGGTGTGCGTGCTGGGCGCCGACGAGCGCTTGGACTCTCATGCGTTGGCGGCGGTGCTGCCTCTGTTCGACGATCCAGCGGTCGGCGCGGTTCAGATCGGAGCGCGCGTCGAAGACCGGGATCACAACCTCCTGACCCGGATGCAGGATGCCGAAATGGCGTTGCATGCCGAGGTGTTCCAACGAGGTCGACAGCACGTCGGCGGCAATGGACTGGGTTGCGAGGCTCAGTTCATGCGCCTGTCGGCGCTGTCGAGCGTGGGTGACGAGCCGTGGTCGTCCGGTCCCTGCCCGGAGCTGAACCTCGGGCTGCGTCTCATGGCGTCGGGGTGGCGCACCGAGTTCGCTGGCGACTGTGCGGTGTATCGGACGGCGCCGCTCGGTCTGCGCGAGTGGTTGAGGCGGCGGAGCCGCAGGACGCAGGGGGTCGTTCAGTGTTGGCAGCTGGCCTCTGAGGTGATGGCGTCCGTTCCCGGGGTGGTGACGCGTCTACGGGTGCTGCTTCGGCTGAGCAGCCCTGTTTTCGTGCTGATCGGCTCGCTCGTGGGGGCCGCGTTCCTGCTCTGGTCAGCCGCCTTGGCCATCGCGGTGGCCGTGGGAGCCGTCACCCCCTCCTGGTGGTGGCTGTCGGCCTACCTTCTCGTCTTCGTTCCTACGCTGTTGTTCGGACACGCCTACCACGAGGCTTCGGGAGAACGCCCCGGAAGGCTTGCGCGGTGGCGGAGCGTGTTGGTGATGCACCTCTACATCGAGTACTTGGCCTGGTGGGGTGTTGCCGTGTGGTGGGTGCTGTTGCGGAAGCTCACCGGGCGGCGGGCGCATCCCCGACCCATCCGCGCAGCCTCCAGCGCGCGGCACCGAAAGCATCGCCGGGGCGCCTGGGCCCGGCTGGCTGCGCCGTGACTTTCGTCACGGCACTCTTCCTGTGGTGCCAGCCGATCGACCCGAGTGCCTGGGGGCATCTGGGTTGGCAGGGCTGTGAGCAACGAGGTGTGACGTTGGTCGCTTGTGGTTGAGTTCTCAAGTACGGCGTGGTGACATGAACAATCCGTGTCGATTCGCGCGAAGTCGGTACGCCCGAGTGCGTGGCCGTCGCCTTCCCCTGTTTGGGCGAAGGCCACGCACCGCCGGGGTCACACGGAACCGGGTGTGCGCACAGTGCGACCTCGATCTGGAGCCAATCCGTGTGACATTCCCCAGATGACGGCCTTGGGCCGGCTGTCCACCTCAATCTTGCGGTAGGCGCTGCGGACGTGCGTCTTGACGGTGTTGATGCTCAGGTACATCCTCGTGGCGATCTGGTCGTTCGTCAGGCCCTGTGAGATCAGACCCAGCACTTCTGACTCGCGACCGGAGAGGCCGAGACCTTGGCCAGGCCAGGCGCCCGCTCCGGTGACCGCATCCGGCCTCTCGAGACTGCCGGGGTGGGGGGAGATGACCACCTCACCGGAGTGGATGCGTTCCAGGGCATCGACGATGTCGGCGCCCGGTAGGGACTTCGACAGGTAGCCGCGCACGCCTTTGCGCAGGGCGAGGCGGACGAGCTCAGGCTGGGTGTGCCAGCTGTAGACGACGACCTGACCGGAGCGGGAGTCCGCCAGGATGTTGTCGATGTGGTCACTGTCGAGGTGCGGCAGCGCGAAGGTGTCGTACAGCGAGAGGTCGACGGACTGGCTAGGCGGCATATCGACGTCGAGCTCGACGACGCGGATGCGGTCGACGTACGCCGACAGCATCCGTTCCACCCCCCGGACGATGACCTCGTAGTCGTTCATCAGGGCGAGCCTCAGCGGGGATCCACCGGGTTCCTTCTGGCCTAGCGGCGGATGGGGCCTCATGGGGGGACCCTACGCCTACGGTCGACGGCTGCCTCCGTCCTCTGAAACCGATTTCACCTCCGCGGGTGGTGTATCGGTGCGGCGTGCCTCCTAGCGTGGAACGGCCATGGGCGTCGTCGGCGCCACCTCACGGCCTCGATGAACCCCGACCAAGACGAAAGATGTGGGCTTGCGGATCGACAGGGAGTGCATCGTCGCCATGTTGCGCAACCGTGGTCACGAGTCCCGCGCCCGGCAGGCGCAGTACTCGCTGCCGCCCGTCGTCGACACCGAAGTGCATCGGGAGCCCCTGGTTGGTCTGGAGCTGTACGAGGAGGACCTCGCCTGGCGTTTCGGCCCTCACTCGCGTCCGTACAGCTGACCGGCACGGACGTCGTCCGGTGCACGACCTTCGGTGGTCAGGACTCGTCGTACTCGAGCGACCGCTCCAAGCGCGTCAGCATCGCCTCCACCGCGTCTTCGTACTCCTCGCGGGTGTGGTCCTCGCTCAGCGAGGGTCGCAACCGGTGGATCATGGGCGTGGCGGCATCGTCGGTCGCGGCCAGGCTGGTCAGCGGAGCATCCGTGGTGTCCGCGGTGGCCACCCGCAACAGGCCCAGGACGCACGAGAAGAAGATGGGGTAGGCCGCGGCCGCCTGCCGGTCGGTGAACCCGTAGCGGCTCAAGGCGCTGAGAAACTCCTCGACGAGGACCAGGTCGCTCAGGGGCGGGCTCAGCCACCGCGCGCTGGCGCGCGGGGCCAGCAAGGCGTCCAGAGCCAGCGGATCCTCGGTCACGACGCAGCGGAGACGATCCGCCAAGGCCCAGAGGTATCCCTGCCAGCTGCTCGTGACATCCGTGTCGTCGATGTGGAAACGCGACGTCAGCGGCCCAGCGGGCTGACGGCACACGGTCACGGTCACGGTCACGGTCGACCCCTATTCTCGGCCAGCTGGCTGGAACCGGCTTCTCGCACGATACGCCTCTAGCAGCCTCGCAGCGGGATGAACGTCGTGCCTCATCCCTGCGGGTGGAGGGCAGGCTAGGAGGAGAGGTTCAGCTCGATGCGGTCGATCAGGGACTCCAGGGCCTTCTCGAACTCCTCTTCGCTGCGATCCTCACTGAGCATCGGCCTCAAGCGACGCACCGTGGGTGCGTCACGAAGGCTCTGGTCAGAGTCAGCGCCCAAGGCTTCGGCCTCACCCTCATCCAGCGGCTCCTCGATCGGGCCGGTATGCACCCCGTGAGCCCCGCAGTGCAGAAGCAGGCTGCCGAGCAGGAAGCTGGTGAAGGCGCGGTAGGTGTCGGCGACCTGCTCGTCAGTGAAACCATGGTGGGACAACGTCGTCACGAGGTCCTCCACCATCTCCACACTGCGCAGCGGCGGCCGCAACCATGGGGTGGCAGGGTGCTTGGTGGCGACCAGGGGAAACACCGCCGGGTGCTCGACGGCGATCTTGCGCACCTCGTGGGAGTAGGCCTGGATGTAGCCCTGCCAGGTCTGAGCCAGCGCACGGTCGAAGCGCTCGGGCAACCCCGTCAGGAGATGGCTCACCACCGCCTCGAGCAGGTCCTCGCGGCCAGGGACGTAGCGGTAGATCGACATCGCCTCGACCCCGAGCTCAGCGCCGAGCTTGCGCATGGTCAGAGCCTGGGCCCCGTGGGTGTCCATGTACGCGATGGCCGTCTCGACGATCAGGTCCCTGTCGAGGCGCCGCCGCTCCGTCTCTCGGGGCTCGCTGGGGTCAGTGGTCATGCCGTGCCCTCTCACAGTTGGTCCGGGGCCAGGTGCGCCTCGCCTGGCCCTCGCTCACCCGAGCCTTCCATAGATGCGCTGAGCCGACCGAGTACAGCCTCGAGCTCCTGCTCGAACTGTATCTGCTCGTCCGTGGTACCCAAGCCGTGCCGAAGACGCATCAACGCCGGTGAGAGGTCGCCCACGCTCACGCCTATCCCCGGTGACCCAGACATCTGCGGCATCGATCGCGGAGCTGTCTCTAGCAACAAGGATCCGAGCAGGAACCGGCTAAGGGCTCGGTACACGGTGGCGGCGTCCCGGTCACTGAGACCGTGGTCGCGTAGCGTCCACAGCAAGTCCTCCACCAGGGGGACATGACACAAGGGTGGGTAGAGGAAGGCGGCCTGCACAGGCTGTCTCGCCATGACCGGGAAGAGGCGAGGATGGTGGATCGCCTCCCGCCGCACGGTGTAGGCCAGGTGTCGGGCGTAAGCCGCCCAACTGGGCCAGCGACGTCGAGTCATCTCGTGATAGACGTCGCCCAGGACGTGGGATACCGCGGCCCGGAGAAGCGACTCTCGCCCCGAGGTGTAGCGGTAGACGGACATGGCCTGCACTCCGAGATGGCTCGCCAAGCGGCGGATCGTGAGATGGGCAGGTCCGTAGGCGTCGACGAAGTCCAGACACGCCATCACCACGACCTCGCGGTTCAGCTGTGCTCGGGCGCCGGTTCCGCCCAGCCCAGGCGGGGCCTCCACGTTTCCGCTCATGTGGAGGCGCCCCAACCTAGGCGGAGAGGTCGGTGTGGTCGACCTTGCGGTGAAAGCGCATGCCCATGACCCCGCCGAGCACAGCCCCGACCAAGGCGATGAGAAGTGCGATCGCCGCGGCGATGAGACCGCTGATCGCCGCGCTTCCACCCACACTCGGCACGGCCGTGGGCAGGTTGCCGGCGGCGTTGCTGAGGGTCGACTGATCGCCGGCGAAGTAGCCGAGCAACGCCACCGCGACGGCGATCACCAGGGCCCACAGCCACACGGCCACGCCCTGGCGTGCACCGTCGAACCGGGCCATCCGCCCGGCGACGTAGCCACCGCACACGTAGGCGATGAGCAGCAGCACGGCCGACACGACCGCGCCGACGACTCCGGCGCTCTGCGGGTCGTCGAGGACGCTCTGCAGGTTGGCGCTCGTGGTGGAGTCGACGAGCGCGGTCACGCCGGCGACAAGGGACGCAAGGAGCACGAAGGCTCCTGCCGCAGTGAGCCACCCGAAGAAGGCGGCCCCCCACTTGATGCCTCCGTGCACGTCACGCTCGCGCCGTTGCCGCGAACCGTCACGCTTGGACGTGCTCATCTGCGACGCTCAGCGATTCCGGGTGGTGTTCTCGGGGTCATCGACATCGCTGTCGATCTGCTCCTTACGGACCTCTTCGCTGACTTCCTGGTCCTCGGTGACGGTCTCGGTGCCCAGCTTCACCTTCTCGACCGGCACGGTCTCCTTGTCGACGGTCACGCGCTCTTCGGTCAGCGTGACGGCGGCTTCGGCGTCGCCGAGGTCACCGTCATCGACCGTGTCGTTCTCGTCCACCGGCACCCGCTCGAGCCGGACCTCCTCCCGCTCCACCGGAACGGTCTTCGTGACGTTCTCGGTGACGACGTGCTTGCGTAGGCGGGCCTTGCCCGTCTGCACTCGCTCGGTGCCGACGTCGAGCCGCTCCTCGGAGCGCACCATGGTCTCGCCGCCGTCGGCACCACTGTCGTGGCGGTCGCGGTCGCGGTCGCGGTCGCGGTCACGGTCGCGGTCACGGGTGTTGCCGTCGGCACCACTGTCGTGATGGTCGTGGTCACTGGTGTTGCCGTCGGCACCACCGTCGTGATGGTCGCGGTTGCGATCGTGGTCACGGGTGTTGCCATCGGCGCCACCGTCGTTGCGGCCGCGGTCACTGCCATCACGGTCGAGGCGGTAATGCCGGTACAGCTCGGACTCCTGCTCGGGGGAGAGGTGGCCGTCCTCACTGTCCATCGACGGAGCGTCCTTGATGGTCGCCTTGTCGTAGGCGACACGAACCTCGTTGTCGCCCGCCTCAGCGCCCGAAAGGGGCACGAACGTCCCAGCTCCCCCGAACATGCCGGCCTTGGTGGTCACCCACTCGGGGCGACCCGACTCATCGTCGAGGAAGACCTCGCCGATCTTGCCCACCTTGTTGCCATCGTTGTCGACAACGACTCCGTCGTTGTCGATCATCGTCTGCATCTGCTCTGTGGTGAACACAGGAACTCCCTTGCTCGTGCGAATGTGCTTACGCTGTAAACTTACACCGTTACTCTGCGTCCGCAACCGCAACGCTGGGCAGGGCGAAAGGGGTGCCGCTCCGGGCGGCCGAGGGCGCGGTCGTGCTACCGAGAACTGTCGCTGCTGTGGCGCAGCTCTCGGCCCTTCTCGAGATCCGTGGCCTCCTTCTCCTTCTGCTTCTCGATCTTGGAGGTGTCTCGATGCGGCAGCTGAAGGGTCTCCTCAGCCTCGATGCCAGCTTGGAGCTCCCGTGAGCGTTCGAGCTCGGCGTCGAGCTCAGCACCGAACAACAACGCAATATTGGTGATCCACAGCCACAACAGGAAGATGATGACGCCCGCTAGCGAGCCGTAGGTCTTGCTGTAGCTGGAGAAGTTCGCGACGTAGAACCCGAAGAGTGCCGACGCGAGGATCCACACCACGATGGCGAAAGTCGCCCCCACACTGATCCAGCGGAACTTCGGTTGCTTGACGTTCGGCGTCGAGTAGTAGAGCAACGCGACGGTGAGCACGGCGAGGATCAGGATGACCGGCCACTTGGCGATCTGGAAGACGGTGACCACCGTCGAGCCCAACCCGATGGTCGAGCCGATAGTCGTTGCCACAGGCCCAGACACCACCAGGAGCAAGGCGATCACCACAACCATGACCACCATGACCGCAGTCAGCAGCAACATTGCTGGCCGGAGCTTCCATACCGGTCGTCCCTCGCCGACCTCATAGACCCGGTTCATCCCACGGCTGAAGGCCATCACGTAGCCCGAGGCAGACCACAGCGCGGTCGCCAAACCGATGATCAACGCCACCAGGCCGCCTGGTGCGGTGGCGAAGGACTGGACCGTGGGCTCCAGCGTGTTGGCCACCGACTGCCCACCCAGCTGCGTGACGATGTCCATGACGGTGGTGACCGTTTTCTCCGCCTGCCCCACGAGGCTCAACAGCGACAGGATGGCGATCAGGGCGGGAAAGAGCGCCAGCACGGCGAAGTAGGTCAGGGCAGCGGCGATGTCGGTGCACTCGTCGTCGGTGAACTCGCGTAGCGTCTTTCGGGCCGTGTAAGCCCACCCCTGGCCCTTGACGTCCCCAGGGGAGTCGGGCTTGGCGTCAGACTCCTGGTGAGGCGTTTCGCCTCGGCCCTCGTCGGTGTTGGTATCGCTGCGCGTGTCGGTGTCCGTCTTGGTGTCAGTGTCCGCCGTGCTAGTGGAGTCGCCGTCCTTGTCCTCGACGGAGTCCTTGTCCTTGGACCGACCGAAGATCATGATCGCGCCCGCCGCAGGACACCCAACAAGACGAGTGCCCCAGCCACTGCGCCCGCGACCGGGGCTGCTTTGGCCATCATCTCATTGCGGGACTCTGGGTCCGCCCAGTTGGCTTGAGCCCGGTCCTTGGCCCCGAGCGCGCGACTCTTGACCTCCTCGACGCGGTCCTGGGCCTGCGACTTCACGTCGAGCTTGCGGCTCAAGGCGTCGACGGTGTCGCTCAGGTCTTCGCGAGTGGACTCGATCTCGGCTTCGATCTGGTCGGGGTCGGTGGACCGCTGGGGGGTCGCCTCCCCGGTGCCGTTGGTGTCGGTGCTCATTGTTTCGCGCTCTCCTTCACGGTCTGGACGTCGTGCTTGACGTTGGCCATGGTGCGTTCCGGGTTCGGCTTGGCCTGCTCGACCTGCTTCTTGCCCAACAAGGCAGCGACGGCCGCGACGATCGCCAGAACAACGGTCACGATGAGGGCCGCGGCCCAGGTGGGCAGCACCAGCGCGAGCGCGATGATGGCCGTAGCGACCGCGGAACCGGCGGCGAGGAGGGCGAAGAGCCCGCCGGCGCCGAACATGCCCAAGCCCACTCCTGCGTGCTTGGCCTTGGCCGACAGCTCAGCCTGGGCCAGGCGCATCTCGTCTCGAATGAGAGTCGAGGTCTGCTCGGTCAGGCGTGAGATGAGCTCACCGGTCGACGCCTCATGCGCTTCGGGAGCCTGCGGGACCATCCGTTCAGACATTGAACTGGTTGTCCTGGGGGGTCGACAGCTCCTGCGACATGGGGTCATTCGAGTCCGAGCCCATACCGCCCGTCTTCTCCTCGGCCTTCTCCTGTGCGCGACGCTTGCCCTTCTGGACCTTCGGGTTGTTCCAGGCCTTCTCGGCCTTCTGCACGATCTCGTCGTAGCGCTCGCGCCCGGCACGAGCGCCTAGGACGTACCCGGCGGCGGCTGCGGCAACCATGGTGATCTTGGACATGTGATGTTCCTTCGGTCGATGTTTACAACGTAAGCCAGTGAGGCTGCTTACATCGTAAGGCAATCACCGACCGGTGTCACACCGTTGGAGCAGGGTCACCGCTGGTTGAGTCGCTCAGCCGCCCGGGTCCCCAGCCTGGTGAGCAGCCTGAGGGTGCGTGCACTCGTCTGCTGGGCAGCTGCACGCCCCTGCACCGTTCCTGTGGTGGTGCCGGGATGGGCCGGGAGCACCCTGTTGACGATCCCGAGCATCCGCACGGTGGTGGCCGGGGCCAGCCCGTGAACGCGTGTTCCGAGGTGGGTCATGGGGTGCAGGGATACCCGCGCCCGCCCCGCCAGCACTCCGCCCACGATCTTGCGGGCGGCCCGCTCGGCGCTCATCGAGACCAACGGCAGCGAGGCGGCAGGAGCAAACCATGCGTACTCGGCTCCCTGGTCGCCGGTGAAATGTGCTCTCTCGTGCGAACCCGTGCGGATCAGACCCGGCACGACGGTGGTGCACGTGACCCCGGTGCCCGCAAGCTCGGCGGCCAGTCCCTCCGAGAACCCGACCGCGCCGAACTTGGCCGTGGCGTAGGGCAGCAGATGCGGCGGTGACACGACTCCACCGATGGAGGTCACCACGCCGATGCGCCCGGCACCACGAGCGCGCATTCGGGGCAGCACGCTCCAGGTCAGCTGGATGGGCCCGCGCAGCATGATGGCGATCGCCTCGTCGAAGTGCTCCAGGGTCATCGCCTCCGCCGGCCCGACCTGGATGACCCCGGCCACGACGACAAGCACGTCGATGTCTCCGAGCTCGGCTCGCACGCGCCCGACGGTCTCGTCGACCTGGTCTCGCTCTGCGATGTCGCAGGCGTATCCCCGCACGGTGCCGTGAGCGGCGAGCCGGCGGGCGGCCTGCTCGACCTCGGCTGAGGTTCGGGCGCAGATCGCCACGCGGTAGCCACGCTGCAGCAGCTCGCGAGCCACCACCAGGCCGAGCCCGCGTGAGCCGCCTGCGACCAGGGCGACGGGTGCGTTCATACGTTCAACCTACGGGCAGCCTCTCCACTTCGCCCGACATGCGCAGGGCACTGCGCACGCTTAGCGTTGAGGGATGAAAGCATTGACATGGCAGGGCCCGGAAGACGTACGGGTCATCGACGTGCCCGACCCTCACATCGAACGCCCCTCGGACGCGGTCATTCGGGTCACCTCCACCGCGATCTGCGGCTCCGACCTGCATCTGTACTCCGTGCTGGCGCCGTACCTGAGCAAGGGAGATGTTCTCGGGCACGAGTTCATGGGCATCGTCGAGGACGTCGGGCCTGAAGCCGGCGACCTCAGGGTCGGCGACCGGGTCGTGGTGCCGTTCAACATCAGCTGCGGGCGGTGCTGGATGTGCGAGCGTGGCCTGTTCGCCCAGTGCGAGACCACTCAGGTGACCGAGCAGGGAACGGGTGCACGGCTGTTCGGGTACACCTCCCTCTACGGCTCCGTGCCCGGGGGTCAGGCCGAGTACGTGCGTGTCCCCCACGCCGACTTCGGGCCGGTGGTGGTCGGCGAGGAGCACAGCGACGAGCGCTACCTTTACCTGTCCGACATTCTGCCCACCGCGTGGCAGGGGGTCTCCTACGCCAGCGTCGAGCCGGGGGACACCTTGGCCGTGATCGGGCTGGGGCCGGTCGGGCTGCTGGCGGTCGCATCGGCCCGCCATCGCGGCATCGACCGAGTCATCGGGGTGGACCTCGTGCCCGAACGTCTTGAGGCTGCGCGCCGGTTCGGCGCTGAGGTGGTGGACCTGACGCAGGTGAAAGACGTGGCCGGCACGCTGCGCGAGATGACCGATGGACGCGGCCCGGACGGTGTGCTGGACGCCGTGGGTATGGAGTCGCACGGAAACCCGGTGGCCGAAACGGCTATCAAGACCGTCAGCAGGCTCCCGGGGCCGGTCGCCCGACCGGCGATCGCGACGGCCGGGCTCGACCGTCTGGCGGCGCTGCACACGGCGATCAGTGCGGTGCGCAGGGGCGGCACGGTCTCCGTCAGCGGGGTCTACGGAGGAATGGTCGACCCCATGCCCATGTTGGAGATGTTCGACAAGGGTCTGCGGCTGCGAATGGGTCAGTGCCACGTCAAGCAGTGGACCCCCGAACTCCACGACGTGCTCGCGCAGAGCTCGGACGTGCTGGGCGTGGAGTCGCTGGCCACCCACCGGGTGCCTCTGTCGGAAGCAGCCGACGCCTACGCGATGTTCCAGGCCAAGCAGGACGGATGCATCAAGGTCGTCCTGCAGCCCTGACTCCGACATCGCCGCTGGAGGCCACTGGGCAGGTTCTGGCTCGCCAACGCGCGTTTACGTTGTAAACTCCCTCGATGTAAGGCCATCCGTCCCCAACGTGCAGGAGCGAACTATGGAGATCGACAAGCAGAAGATCATCGGAATGCTCAAGGACCGCGGTGAGAGTGACAAGGCGTCGCAGGCCGACTCCGAGCTCCCCGACAAGGTCGACACCGAGAAGCACCAGGGCAAGCTCGAGAAGCTGGGGCTGGACCCCAAGGACCTGATCTCGAAGTTCGGTGGCTCCTTCCTCTGATCGCGCACGGACTGGGCGTCGGTGCCGACATGTGAACGCGCCGACGTCCTGAACTACTGACGAACTGCATCACTGACGAACTGAATGATCGACGCGAAGGAGAGCGATATGGGCGAGAAGTTGTGGAGCGTGGCCACCACGGTGGCTGCCATCGTGGGAGGGACGATGGCCAAGAACGTCATCGAAGGCGTGTGGACCAAGGCCAAGCACGGCGGCGACTCGCCGTCCAACCCGGCGGACCCGAACGTCGACTGGGCGGAGGCCATTGCCTTCGCCATCATCTCCGGCGCCATCGTGCAGATCGTGCGAGCTGTGGTGAACCGGGAGTCGACCCGGGCCTTCACCAAGGCCACCGGGCAGCTGCCGAAGTCGGTGCGCGCCTGAGCCGTTGACACACGTAGACCATTGGTCCAATCTAGTCCAATGGTCTACGCGAGCTCCAAGCAGAGCTCGGTGCGCGAGCAGCTCGAGCGACAGCTCGCGGTCATGCTTCCCGGGGAGCCGATGCCGGCCGAGCGTGAGCTTTCCGCGAGCCTGAACGTTGCGCGGATGACTTTGCGTCGAGCGGTGGACGCATTGGTCGCCGAGGGCCGGTTGGTGCGGAAGCAGGGCGCAGGTACGTTCGTCGCGCCGCGCCTGGTGGACCAGCGGCTCAGCGCCACCTCGTTCTCCCAGGACATGCGCGAGCGGGGGATGGAGCCCGGGGGCCACACTCTGTCCACGCAGTTCACCACCGCCGAGCACGACCTGGCTGACCGCTTGGACGTTGAGATGGGGCACGTGGTGTTGCACGTGCGCCGCCTGCGCACCGCGGACGGAGCGCCGATGGCGGTCGAGGATCTCCACGTGCCCAGTGACCTCGTGCCCGGCCTGACGGGATCGGATCTCGAGGGTCTGTCCTTCTACGACCTGTTGGCCACCCGATTCGGGTCACCCATTGCCTCGGGCACGCAGACCGCCGAGGCCGTGATCGTTGACGCGGCCGACGCGGCGTCGCTACAGGTGGTCCAAGGCGCACCGGCCTTCTTGTTCGAGCGCGTCTCTCGGCTGGCCGACGGGCGCGTCATCGAGTACGTCAGATCGGTCTACCCCGGCAGCCGCTACCGAATCGTCGCCGACATCTTCCCCGGTCCACCTCACGTACGGGCCGTCGGCCGATGAGCCGGGTGGTGGCCTTCGATGTCGGCAAGTCCGGATGCCGGGTGGCCCTCTTCGTCGACCGACGGCGGGTTGCTTCGGCTGAGCACCCATCGAGTCTCGCCCTGGCCGACCGAGGAGGAGCGCATCGGGCGATAGCTGCCATGACCGACGTGATGGGGGACCTCCCCGGGCACCTGATCCGGGCACGGACCCCGGTGGACGCCGTGGGGGCCGGAGTGGCGGGCCTGTCCCAGGCGCCGGACGCGCTCGAGGAGATCGCCGACCAGCTCGCCGACCGGCATCCGGGCAGTGTGGTCGCGCTGTCCAGCGACATGACCACCTCCCACCTCGGAGCCCTCGGTGGCCGACCCGGTGTCGTGGTCGCTGCGGGCACCGGCGCGGTGTCGCTGTCCGTGTCGCCAGCAGGAGAGTCGGCGCGCGTGGACGGTTGGGGGTACCTGCTCGGGGACTGTGGCAGTGGCTATGACATCGCCCGTCGCGGCTTGGACTCCGCACTGCGGGCCCACGACGGCCGGTCGGGCTCAGACGTCCTGCGTCGGCTCGCCACCGAGCGTTTCGGTGACCTGGACCAACTGCCGCGCACCCTGCAGGCCGCGCAGAACCCGCCCCGCCTCCTCGCCAGCTTCGCGCATGACGTCCTGGAGGCCGCGAAGCAGGGAGACGCGTCGTCGCGGTCGCTATGGCAC
>JBAUJO010000087.1:0-30415 GCA_049683875.1 Ornithinimicrobium sp. | reverse complement strand
GCGCTGGACGTGAGCCGGGCGCGCCAGACCGGCTATCGCGGGGCCCTGCTCAGCGAAACGCCCCATCGCCGCGCGTAGGCCGTGCTCGAACCGGTCGGGGTAGCCGGCCACGCCGACGTGCGCGTGTTGTCCGTCGTTGACGACCCACGCGAGGTAGCCGGGAGCCACCAGCGGGTCGATGACGCAGTGGAAGGTCGGCTCGACGTTGGCGGGCGCGTCGTAGACCTCTTCGGCGCCGGCGAGCAGCTGCCGGTTGCGGTCGAGCCCCAGGTCGACGGCCACCCGCGAGCGAGCGCCGTCAGCTCCGACGACGAATCTCGCTCGCAGCATCCGCGTCCCGTGCCGGTCCTGCAGCAGAAACCCGTCGCCTTGACGGCCGAGATACCGCGTGCCAGGGCAGAGCGCGACGCCCGCGCGGCCGGCATCACAGGCCAGCTGCTCGTACAGGCGCCCCATGTCGCCCACCCGGAACTCGTCCCGGTCGCTGAGCAGGGTGACCGGTCGCCGCAGGTCCGGCGGGTACAGGCGCACCCGGCGGATGGGAGGGCCCAGGCAGTCCTCAGGGAGCCCGAAGTCGTCCAGCGTCTTGCGCACGAAGATCCCGGTGGTGCGGATGGCCGCACCCTGGCGGACGCGGCGCTCGGCCAGGACCACCTCGTGGCCACGTTCGGCAAGCCGGGTTGCGGTATGCAGCCCGGCCAGGCCGGCACCGACGACGAGGACGTCCACGCGGTCGCTCATGGCTGCTCGGGATCCCAGCGCAGCAGGTCGCCCGGCTGGCACTGGAGTGCCTCGCAGAGCGCGGCCAGCGTGGTGAAGCGCACCGCCTTGGCGCGGCCGTTCTTCAGCACGGCCAGGTTGGCCGGGGTGATGCCGACCTGGTCGGCCAAGGTGCCGACACTCATCTTCCGCCGGGCGAGCATGACGTCGATGTCCACGACGATCGGCATCAGATCACCTCGTCGAGCTCGGCGCGCATGCCGCGCGCCTCGGCGTCCCGGTCCACAGCCTGTGCGAGCAGTATCCGCATGATCAGCACGACCAGCGCCACTCCCGCGACCAGCAGCCCTGCCCCGCCCAGCAGGAGCACCATCCCGGGAGGCACGGCGTCCCCTGGGGCCACGACGACGCCGAGCGCAAACGTGAGCAGTGAGCCCACCGCGATCGCACCGATGACGACGTCGACCCAGCGGAAGGCCGCCGGGCTGAACACCGTGCCGCGGCGCACCATGGTCGACAGGCGCCACGTGCAGACCAGGACGACCTGGATCGCCAGGATGCCGATGATGACGATGCCCAGGAGGGGTGTCCGCACCGCAGTGATGTCACCCCCGGCCTCCTGCAGGTCGATGGCCAGCAGGGGGACCATCACGAACAGCACGAACAGTGTGCCGGCGAAGCCTGCGGCCAGCACCACGCGAAGCGCCATCAGGCTGACAGTGTTCACTCGACCTCCTCGATTGAATACCAATCGAATCACATTGATTATCGATAGGTCAAGGCACACTCAGCGCCTCGTGCGCATCTCGCGGTGAGGCTGAACTCCACGGATGACCACGCAGGAAGGGGCCTCAGTTCGGTTTCGGGGGTGGACATTTGTCAACAATTGGACAAACCTAAGGTTCAGCGGTTCCTGCGGCGCGACCTGTGGAGTGGTGCTGCGGGCTCGGAAGCCCCGAACTGGAGAGGTGCTCGACCCGATGGAATCCCTCGCCCGACGCCTCGGTCTGCGGACCGACCCTGTCATCTTCTTTGTGTCCGCCGGCCTGATGATCGTGATCCTGGCCCTGCTTCTGCTCTTCCCCGACCCCATCGGCTCGGCCTTCGGCGCGAGCCGCGAGTGGATCACGACCAACCTCGGATGGTTCTTCATCCTCGGCGTGACCACCTGGCTCGTCTTTCTCATCTGGCTCGCGCTGAGCCGCTTCGGGCGGATCCGCCTCGGCGGCGACGAGGCCAAACCGGAGTACGGGAACCTGTCGTGGTTCGCCATGCTCTTCGCCGGCGGCATCGGCACCGTGCTCATGTTCTGGGGTGTGGCCGAGCCGATCTCGCACTTCACGACCCCGCCGCGCAACGTCGAGCCGTACAGCGTGGCGGCGTCGGAGGATGCCATCGCCTTCGCGCTCTACCACCTGTCGCTGCACACGTGGGCCATCTTCACCCTCCCCGGCCTGGCCTTCGCCTACTTCATCTACCGGCACAAGCTGCCGATGCGGGTCAGCTCGGTGTTCTACCCGTTCCTGGGTGAGCGCATCCATGGGCCCATCGGCAAGACCATCGACGTGTTCGCGGTGCTGGGCACGCTGTTCGGCCTCGCCGTCTCGCTCGGTCTGGGCACCTCGCAGATCAACGCCGGGCTGAGCGAGCTGCTCGGATGGCCGGATGCGGTCTGGCCGAAGGTCATCATCATCTCCGTCCTCACCGCGGTGGCAGTGACCTCGATCGCCGTCGGCTTGGACAAGGGGGTCAAGCGCCTGTCGAACATCAACATCCTCATGGCCGTCGGCCTCATGATCTTCGTGCTCTTGTTCGGCGACACGGTCTTCCTGCTGCGCCAGGTCATCGAGAGCGCGGGCATCTACGCCTCCGAGATCGTCCCGCTGTCGTTCTGGAACGACGCCATGGCCGACTACACCGACGAGGGCGGCTGGGGCTGGCAGGCCGGTTGGACGGTCTTCTACTGGACATGGACCGTGACCTGGGCGCCCTTCATGGGGGTCTTCCTCGCTCGCATCTCGCGTGGGCGCACCATCCGCGAGTTCGTGCTCGGAGTACTCGTGGCCCCGTCGCTGTTCACCCTGGTCTGGTTCGCCATCTTCGGGTGGTCGGCCATGCGCATCGACGGCATCGGCGGAGACGGTGGAGAGATCTCGGCTGCGGTCGCCGAGAGTGTGCCGTTGGCGATGTTCGCCTTCTTCGACAACTTCCCGGCAGCCACCCTCATCCAAGGCATCGCGGTCGTCGTCGTGGCGCTGTTCTT
This sequence comes from Ornithinimicrobium sp., assembly GCA_049683875.1. Classification (GTDB taxonomy): domain Bacteria; phylum Actinomycetota; class Actinomycetes; order Actinomycetales; family Dermatophilaceae; genus Ornithinicoccus. The sequence goes on along the minus strand of JBAUJO010000087.1, from coordinate 27,432 downwards.
CGCCACGTCCGCAGACTCGGCGTCGCTCGTGGTCGACATCCTGTGTGCCGGGGACGCCGAGGCCGGTCCCGTGCGCCAGCGGGTGTTCTGGGGTCTGTCGTTGGGGGTCCTCGCGGCCTCGCTCATCATCCTGGGTGGCGAGGCCGGGTTGACGGCGCTGCAGGAGGTCATCACGGTCATCGGCCTGCCGATCTTCATCCTGGTCTTTGCCATGATGTTCGCCCTGATGAAGGCGCTCTTCCAAGAGCAGGACGACCTCATGCGCCCGCCCGGGACCGCCTCGGAGGAGCTGGAGCGTCGAGTGGAGGCGGAGCACCGCGACTCGCCTGTGCGGTGGCACAAGCCGAAGGCTGGCGCCGAGCCCGGCGACTAGCCCGGATGCCGCCGGCCACCCGCTAGGAGACGGAGGTCCCGTCGCCGGAGCGGGTGCCGGTGAGCAGCAGGTACTCCCACTGCATCGACCCCTGGGAGTTCCAATCCTCGGCGGCGACCTCTTCCAGGGCTCGGTCGAGCTGACTGATTCGGTCGCGGTCCTCGCCCAGCCCGCGGTATGCGGCGATGGTTGGGCCGTAGTTGGCGGCGAAGAACTCGCGGAACGCGCGCGGGTCGCCGAAGTCGTCGACCGTGACCGTCGCCGTGGCGGCCGAGATCTCATGCAGGCCCTCGGCGATGAGGGAGCGGACATGGTCGGGGGCCCCCCACAACGGTGGCGGTTGAGCCCCGGGTGGGGGAGCAGCGACGAAGGGCCGCATCGCTGCGAAGAGCCGGCCGATGAACCCGCCCGGCGTCCAGCTGAGCAGGCCGACGCGCCCTCCGGGACGGCATACCCGTAGCAGCTCCGTGGCCGCCTCCTGGTGGTGCGGGGCGAACATCACCCCGACGCAGGACATCACCACGTCGAAGGCGGCGTCCTCGAACGGCAGCGCCTCCGCGTCGCCGGGAGTGCAGGTCAGGTCGAGCCCTGCCGTGGCGGCCCGGCGTGAGCACTCGGCCAGCAGTTCGTCGCTGAGGTCGCTGGCGGTGACCTCGGCGCCCAGCTCGGCCGCGGGAAGGGCCGCGTTCCCCGATCCGGCGGCGACGTCGAGCACCCGGTCGCCCGGCCCGATCCCGCAGGCCCGGACCAGTACCTCACCCAGGTCGGGGATGCAGGTATCGGCTACGGAGGGGTAGTCGCCCAGCCCCCACATGGCGCGGTGCTTCGTCTTCAGCGGGTCGAGCTCGAGGCTTGTCGTGTCCATCTGTGAACGCTACAGACCCGGTTGAGGCCGCATCCAGTACAGGAGATGGACTATCCCGGTACAGCGTGAGGACTCATGATGGTGTGGTGAGCACCGGAGTCGGTGAAAGCAGCGGGCAGCACTACGGCCAGTACTGTCCGATCTCTCGCGCGCTGGAGGTGCTGGGGGAACGGTGGTCGCTGCTCATCGTGCGGGACCTGGTCTGTGGGACGACGCGGTTCAACGAGCTGTCTCGCGGCCTGCCTGGTCTGTCTCGCACCCTGCTGGCCAAGCGGCTGCGGCAGCTGGTGAAAGCGGGAATCGTCGACCACACGGGGTCCGACTACATCCTGACCGAGGCCGGGTGGAAGCTGGAGCCGGTCGTCTTCGGGCTGGGGGAGTGGGGTGCCCAGTGGGCGTTCGATGACCCCCGGCCCGAGGAGGTGGACCCCGAGCTGCTGGTGTGGTGGATGCACGGCCTGGTGGACACCTCCGAGCTGCCCGGTCAGCGACACGTTCTCAAGGTCGAGTTCAGCGACCATCCCCGAGCCTTCTGGATCGTCGTGGAGCGGGGCGCGGCGTCGGTGTGCACCACGGACCCGGGCTATCCGGTCGACCTGACGATGTGCGGGTCGCTGCCCGATCTCTATCGAGTCTGGCTCGGGCGGGTCCCGGTATCGACCGCGGTGCGCCGGGGGCTGCTCGTGGTCGATGGTCCACGGGCGTGGACGCGCCGGCTGAGCCGCATCCTGCAGCTCAGTCCGGCGGCGGCGCTGGTGCCTTCGGCTGACCGGTCCGTCGTCTCTGGACCGGCCTAGTCTTCGGCCGCTCGCCTCGACCCGCTACTCAGGTCAACCACAGCTGCCGGACCACCACGAACACGAGCACGAGCACGAGGCACAGCACCTCCCACCGGAGCAGGCGACGCTCTTCCTGCAGAGACTCACGTAGCTCTCGATCGTGCCGGTCCTGCTGGGCGTCCGCCTCGTCACCAGGACTACCAGCACCAACGACACCATCCGTGCCATCGGTCTGGTGAGGCGTCACCTCGGCAGCGCGACCTTCCCGGTCTTCTCCGTCTTGTCCCATGACATCTCGGCGCCACGGAACTCGTAGACGTAGGAGGTGAAGGTGACGGCGCACAGCAATGGACCGTACCCGCCGAGGTAGACGAACACCGGGCTCAGCTTGCGCAAACCCCTCTCTTCCGCCTTCTTCCCGAGCCAGGCCACGGGCATACACAGAGCCAGCCATGAGTAGGCAACGAGCATGACGACGTGAGTGGTCGTGTCACCCCAGGCGAGGCCGGTCATCGCCGTCCACAGGCTGACGATCCACGAGAACAGCGCCGGAGCGCACGTGTAGAGAATCACCAGCAGGGAGACCAGCCCAGGAAAGGCGACCCCCTCGCGCCAGGCGCGCTTGGCTGTCCCTGGGTCGATAGCCAGCGCGAACGCGGTGATGAAGACGTAAGACAGCGCGTTGATGATCCACAGGTGCCGAAACAGCTCCCACGAGCGCTCGAAGTCGACGAAGTAGAGGGTGAGCAGCGCAGCGGAGGAGACGATCATGAAGATCGGCAGCAAGAAGAGACAGAACCAGAAGACACCGAAGGTCATGCTCCCCAAGCGGTGCCCGGGGTCGGGTCGGAACCACAGGTGCTTGTACCGAAGGGTCACCTGCACGTTCCCGCGTGCCCAGCGCAGCCGCTGCTTCCACAGCCCCACGATGCCGTCGGGCTCCTCGGCCCACACCGTGGCGTTGCCGTCGAAGACGACCTTGTTGCCGGCGAGCTGGGTGTTGAACGTAGTGAACGTGTCCTCGGCGAGGCTGGTCGTGTCAATCCGGCCGCCGATCGCCTCGAGGTTGGCGCGCGAGTGCAGCTGGGCGCCACCGGCCAGGCACGCCAGGGCACCGAGCACGTTCTGGCTCCGTCTGGCGGCGGCCTGGGCGGTGACGTACTCGTAGGCGACGAACCGCTGAAGGTAGTTGCCGGGCTGGCTGCCCTCCTTGATGTAGGCCGTGACGGCGCCGACCTCGGGGTCGGCGAGGTGGCGTGTCATCTTGCGCAGCGAGTCTGGCTCGTAGATGACGTCGGCATCCATGATGAGCAGGGCCTGCATCCAGTCGTCGGCCAGGATGATGCCCAGCCCGTGGTTGAGCGTGTGCGCCTTGCCCTCCCCGCCCTTCTCACGCCGCAGGTGGACGACCTGGCCGGGGTACTGCCGGCCTTTGGCCTGGACGACGTCCGGGGTCGCGTCGGTGCTCGCGTCGTCGACGACGTAGACCCGAAGCCGGTCCGCCGGGTAGTCGAGCCCGACCAGCCGGTCGATGCTGGCCTCCAGCACTGCGGCCTCGTTCCATGCCGGCACGAGGATCGCCACCCGGGGCTCGTAGGGCGCGGTCTTCCCGTAGTGGTTCTTCTTGGCGTGCGCTCCGATCAGCAGGAACTGGTATGTCGCGGCCAGCAACGGCACCGCTCCGGCGAGGACCATGGCCACCAGCACCCAGAGGCCGAGACGTGCCAGCAGGTCGATAACCTCACCGAGACTCATCATGCGAAGATCGCGCGAGCAGAGTCGGCCACGTAGTCCCACGCGCCGAGAGCCTCGAGCCCGTGGGCGTCGGAGGAGGGCACGAGCTGTACCCCCAGGCTGCACAGCGCCGACACCATCGGAAGGGACGGGGTGCGCCACTTCTCGTTGACCTCGATCGCTGCTCCGGCGGCACGGACGGCCGATGCCAGCGTCTCGAGCATCTCGTCGGTGACCAAGGACAGGTCGATGCCTGCCTTCGGGAGCACGCTGAAGAGGTGACCCACGACCACGCGTTCGTGCACGAAGACCGCCCGCGCCGTGGCCAAAACGAGATCGGCGACCACGTCGGAGGCACGCATCTCCCCGGTCTCGATCCGGCGACGCATCTCCTGAGGAAGCACGGGTCCGGACCGGGTCGGGAACTGGTGGTCCGAGACGACGACCTGCTCGATGCCGCGGCGGTCCGCGGGGAGGTCCACCCGGCCTCGCACGTCGAGGATCTTTGCCTCCACCCCACACACGACATCGACCGGTGTGCTCGCGCGCACTCGCGCGAGCTCGGTGACATAGTCCGGCACCCAGGTCGAGTCCGACCGGACGTGGTCAGTGACGTGGATGCGGTGCAACCCCGCCTCGCCCGCCGCCCGCACCATCTCCTCGGGGGAGGCGGTGCCGTCGGTGACGCTGGTATGGGTGTGCCAGTCGGTGCCGAGGTCGAGAGGCAGGCTCATCGCGGGGCCGCTGTCATAAGCACCTCTGTCAAGCCGGCGCGGGCGTACTCCTCGACCTCGACGACGACGTCGGCCAGGTAACGCACCATGGCGACCTCTCGGAAGGGGATGAAGGCGGGCACCGACTCACCGAGGGCCTCGGCGAGTGCGAGCGCGGCCAGGTTGGCCCCAGCAGCGGCCGAGAGCACCAGCGAGCCGGGCAGCCGGGGGTTGACTTCCAACAGCGCTGGACTCCCGTCAGCCCGACGGCGCAGCTGGACGTTGGCCACTCCACGCAGCCCGATGGCCCGACACACGGCGACGGCCTGCTCGATGCATGGTTGGTCGTGGATGGTGCGTCCGGCAACGGCGACGCCGGAGTCCACGCGGTCGCGTAGGCGAGGCACGGCCGCGACGACGGTGCCGTCGGCCCGGACGAACACGTCGACGCTCAGCTCTTCACCGGGCAGGTATTCCTGGGCCAGCTGGCTCCCGTCCCGGGGCAGCCCGACCAGGTCACCCGGGCCCTCCACGAGCCGGATGCCACGCGAGCCGCTACCCGTGCGTGGTTTGACGATGCTGGGGTAGGAAACCGGGGTCTCGGCGTGCAGTACGCCCGTACCGGGGACGTCGCACGAGTCGGCGCAGACGCGCGCGAGCTCGGCCTTGTCCAGGCAGACCGCCAGGGTGGAGCTCGGCGCAGCGAGGAGGGTCGTACCCCCGGCTGCGAGCAGGTGCCTGACCCCCGCCAGCGGCAGCAGCTCGGAGTCGACGGTTGGCACGAGCACCGTGATCTCCAGACGGCGGCAGATCTCTCGCATTCTCTCGGCGAACTCGGGATCGTCACCACGAGGCACGAGGATCCGGCGCTCCGAGGGCACCAGGTACAGGCCGGAGGCGACGGGGTCGATGTCGGCGGCGTACATCTCGACGTCCGGACGCGAAGCCAACCGCAAGAACCCGATCGCCGCCGGGCCACCGGCCCCGGTGACGAGCACGCGAGGCCGCCGGTCCGGGTCGTGCGAGAGGCCGGCGAAGCCGCCGAAGTCGACCGTGGGACGGGTAGCGAGGTCAGACGGTGACATGGTCGACCCCCTGGCTCTCACGCACGACCTCGAAGGGCTCGGCGTAGGGCGTCCTCGCGAACCGTCCCCAGTAGCGGGCGGTCGAGGTCAGCATGTCGGGGTCGAGGTAGTCGCGAATGGACGTCTGGCTCCGGAAGGCGGCGATCGCCTCCAGCTTGCCGTCCAATCCCGTATCGACCGGGACGAACATGGACGGCCGGAAGTCGATCGTGGCACTCGGCGACTGGTAGCACAGCACGCGCTGGACACCGCGGGCGGCGACCAGCGTGGCCGCATGGACGGCCCGATGGTCCTGGTGCAGGTCGTGCGCGGAGTGGACGTAGACCGTGTCGGGGCGCATGTCGGAGCAGACGCCCTCGACGAGGTCGATGGTAGGCCCGCGGTCGGGGATCGCCGTGTCTTCGAGGTCACCGAGCACGAGGGTGGCACCGAGCCGTGCGGCCGCCTCATGGGCCTCGGCGCGCCGGAGGTCGGCGTTGCCGCCGCGTCGACCGGCGCTGGTGGTGAGGATCGTGAGGTGGTCCCCGGCACGGGCATGTTGGAACAGCGTGCCCCCGGCGCCGATCTCGACGTCGTCGGGGTGCGCCCCCACCGCGAGCACCCGACGGCCCTTGTTGCGCCTGCTCGCGGCCGCGGCGTCGATAGCGTCGAGGACGGCGGTGCGCAGGAGCGGCTTGGTCAGGAAGTCGGTGACCGAACCCTTGACCGCACGCACCGCTGCTTCGACGGTGGCATGTGCGGTGATCAGCAGGACCGGGAGCCGGGCGTCACGTTCGCGGGCCACGGCGGCCAGCTGCAGACCGTCCATCCCCGGCATGTGCAGGTCGGTGACCAGCACGTCCCAGCGACTCCGGCTGACGTGCTCGACGGCCTGGGATGCGCTGGTGCAGTACGTCGTCTGGTAGTCCGACCGAGGGTCGAGGTGGTGACGGAGGATGAGAAGGGCGTCGGGGTCGTCCTCGACCACGAGGACGCGAGTAAGAGGTGTCATGCGGACAACCATGAACGGCGACGGTTGCCGGGAACGGTGCGGAACGGTTGCAGATCGGGTGCAGTTTCAGCCCCGTAGGTCCTCAGCTCAGGAATCCGCGTCCAAGCGGTAGCCGATCCCGCGTACGGCCTGAAGCGGCGACCGTGCGGTGTCCTCCCAGCCCAGCTTGCGGCGCAACCGCAGGATCGCGAACTTCACCCGTTCCTGCCCGGTGCCGGTGTCGTCGCCCCACGCGGCGGAGAGGAGCTGCGTCGGCGTGAGCACCTGCCCCTGGTGACGCAGGAACACCGCGAGCAGCCTGAACTCGAGCGGAGTGACTCGGGCATCCACGCCGTCGACCGTGACGACCCCTCGGGTGGGCGACAGGGTCAGGCTTCCGTGGACGAGATCCGACCCCTCCCACTCAGCTCCCTCGCCCCGCCGCAGAAGCCCATCGATGCGCGCCAGGAGCTCGGCGTTGTGGAAGGGCTTGGTGAGGTAGTCGTCGGCACCACCACGCAGCCCCCTGACCTTGTCCTCGCCACTGCCGGCTGCCGTGAGGAGCAGGACCGGCACGTCGCTCACGTCACGGATGCGCGAGAGCACGGCCCATCCGTCCATGCCGGGCAGTCCGATATCCAGAACGACGATCTGGGGTCGGGCGGCGTGGGCGCTGCGCAGTGCGGTCGGACCGTCGGGGGCGCAGGTCACCTGGTGGCCGTGGCGCTGCAGGAGCATGGTCAGGACCAGGGAGATGTCTGAGTCGTCCTCGACGACGAGCACCCGGGCCATCTCAGGCGTCCTCGAAGGGGAGTCGGACGCTCATCGTCGTGCCCACCCCGGGCTGGCTCTCGACAATGACGCTGCCGTGGTGCTCGTCGACGATGAGCCGGGTGATCGAGAGACCCAGCCCCGTGCCCGCCGCGCCTCCGGCAGCGCTCGAGGCCCGGAAGAAGGCGTCGAAGACGTGGGGTACCTCCTCGGGGGGAATGCCCACGCCGGTGTCGGCCACGGAGACCAGCCAGAAACCGTCTGCCTCCTGCACATCACACGTGACGACGACGCTGCCCCCGCAAGGGGTGTACTTGACCGCGTTGCCCACGACGTTGGAGAAGACCTGCTGGAGGCGTACGGAGTCCCCCCTCACGCGAGGCCCCGCCGTCGACCGCACGTCCAGGGCCACATCCTTCTGCGCGGCGGTCGGCTGCTGCTCGGTGACCACCTGCCTGACAAGATCGGGTAGGTCCACCAGGCCCAAGAAGATCGGCAGGGTGTGTGACTCCAGCTTCGCGACCAGCAGGAGGTCGTCGATCAGTCGGAGCAGACGTTGGGAGTTGCGGTCGATGACGACCAGGAGCGAGTCCTGAGCGACGGTCAGCGGGCCGCTGCGTGGGTCCCTGAGCATCTCCGCGAAGCTCACCACTGAGGTCAGCGGGGTGCGCAGCTCGTGGGACACCGTGGCGACGAACTCGTTCTTCAACGCCGCCAGCTGGGCGAGGGAACGGTTCTGGTCGGCGAGCATCACGTTCTCGGCGATCCGTTGGGTGATGTCGCGGTAGACCCAAAGGTGACCCGCGTGGCGCCCGCCGCTGCGGATGGCGAAGTAGTCGCGCTCGAGGGTCCGACCGTCGGCGGTCGCGAGGTGTTCCCCGAGGACGGACTCGCGGTCGGCCAGCAGCTGCTCCACGCCCACGACGAAGCCGTCGGGGTCGGCGAAGAAGTCCTTGATGGCATGCGCCGCCATCGAGCAGTCCGTCCCGAACAGCTCGTCGGCTGTCATCGGGAAGCCGAAGAGCTCGACCAGTGCGTCGTTGGCGACGAGGACGTGTCGGGTGGCGTCTTCCAGGAGCACCGCGGAGCCGAGGTGGTCGATGAGGGTGCGCATCTGGGCCGTGGCGTCGGCCAGCTTGCGTTGCCGCTCACGATCTTCGGTCACGTCCGCTGCCCGCACGAGCAGGGCACCGACCTCCGGGACATCGCTGAGGTCCTCGGCGATGACCTCGCAGACGAGGTAGGTGCCGTCTGCGCGCCGCAGCCGCAGATCCCGGCTCTCGTGGGGCTGCCGGGTGCCCGCGCGCACCTCGGTCAGGAACCCCAGTGCTGCCTGCTGGTCGTCTGGGTGTACCAAGATGAGGAAGCCACCCTCGAGCGGTGTCTGCGCCGGATAGCCGAGCATTCCCTCTCCCGCGAGGAACGTGCACATCTTGTCGACGCCACACTGGATCAGGGCCTTAGTGGAATGGCGGACGATGGCCTCGTAGCGTGCCTGCGATGACCGGAGCAGCTCTTGGGTGCGACGGAGCTCGGTGATGTTGCGGATGAACCCGGTGAACTCCCGACGATCGTCGTGCATCGTCGGCACCACGATGAGCTCCACGACCAGTCGCGTACCGTCCCGGCACACCGCAGGCAGCTCGAGGCGCTGGTTAAGGACCGGGCCCTCGCCCGTGCGTAGATAGGTGGCAATACCGTCCCGATGAGCCTGGGCAAGCTCCGGGGGAATGAACAGATCTTCGAGCCTTCGGCCCAGCGCCTCCTCACGAGACCAGCCGAAGAGCAGCTCTGATGCCGGGTTGAACTCTACGACCAGCCCTTGCTGGTCAATGGTGACGATGCAGTCGAGCGAGGCGTGCACGATGGCCGCGCTGCGGTCTGCCGGCAGTGAGTCAGTCGACGTCGCCGCCGCCGTAACCCCCTCTGCGCGGAAGGACCCCTCGTGCCCTGAATGCACGTTCACAGCCACTACGGTAAAACATTGGTGACGCTTATCCCCCGTCGTGACAAAAGAATCTTGTCCGCTCAGGAATCTCGCCTCGAAAGGCGACGTCCGGGATCAGTGCATCAGCCTCAGCATCTTGGGTATTCGATGCGTCCGAGCATTCACCGGCCGGGGCACGTCAGCCCGCGGCTCCTGCGGGAGCGACGGGGGCGACGTGGCGGAGCACGTGGTCCCAGATGGTCAACGCCTCGTCGATGAGGGCCTCGTCGACGATCAGAGCCGGGATGAAGCGCACGACCTGGCCCCAGGCGCCACAGGTCAGCAGCAGCAGGCCCTGCTCGTGGGCGTGCCGCTGTGCAGCCGCCGCGGAGGCGGGGTCGGGCTTGCCGTCGGAGTCACGGAACTCCACACCCTGCATCAACCCGAGGCCACGCACGTTGCTGGCGCCCGGTAGGTGACGCTGGATGGACTCCTCAAGGCCGGTGCGAAGCTGTTGCCCGCGCTGGTCGGCGTTGTCGACCAGTCCCTCGTCCTCGATGACGTCCAGCGTGGCCAGGGCTGCGGCACATGCGACGGCGTTGGCCCCGTACGTGCCCCCTTGGGAGCCCGGCCAGGCCTTGCCCATCACTTCGGTCGTGGCGGCGATCGCGGACAGCGGGAAGCCTGAAGCCAGCCCTTTGGCCGTGATGAGCACGTCCGGACGACCGGCGAAGTGGTCCAAGCCCCAGAATCGTCCGGTGCGCCCGTAGCCGGCTTGCACCTCGTCGACGACGAGCAGGATTCCGTGCTTGTCCGCGCGCTCGCGCAGCCCGGCGAAGAACTCGGTGCTGGCGGGCACGTACCCGCCTTCACCCAGCACGGGCTCGATCATGAAGGCGGCAGTGTCTCGCGGCGAGCTGACGGTCTGTAGAACGTAGTCGAGCTGGTCCAGCGCGAACGTCGTCGCCTGCTCTTGGGACCAGCCGTAGTGCCACGGGTCGGGGAAGGGGGCCAGGTTCACACCCGCCATGAGTGGCGCGTAGCCGGAGCGGAACTTCGTGTTGGACGAGGTCAGCGACGCGGCGGCCACGGTACGGCCGTGGAACCCGCCGTGGAAGGCGATGATGTTGGGCCGCCCGGTGGCTTGGCGCACCAGACGCAGCGACGCCTCCACGGCCTCGGAGCCGGAGTTGACGAAGAACAGCTGGTCCAGCCCCTCGGGCAGCACTCCGCCGAGACGCTCGACCAGGTTCAGCAGCGGACGGTGCATCACCGTCGTGTACTGAGCATGGATCATCCGGCCGGTCTGCTCGCGGGCTGCTTCGACGACGCGAGGGTGGCAGTGCCCGGTGCTGGTGACCCCGATCCCGGCCGTGAAGTCCACATACCTGCGACCGTGCTCGTCGTAGACGAGGGCGCCTTCGCCGCGCTCGACGAGCACCGGGGTCGCTTGGGCGAGGACGGGGGACAACTGGGCCATGGGAGCCTCCTAGCTCGATGAGAACTCACGCCGTGCGTGGTCGTTGTCAGATTGTCGACAATACGCCCTGAAGGGTAGCGTGACCAGGCACCTAAGGAGTGTGAGTGACGATGACGAATGACGCGAACCAGAGCGTGTCCGAGCGAGCCGCGAAGCTGGTTGGGCGGATGCCGACCGGCCTGTTCATCGACGGCGAGTTCTGCGAAGCCCACGACGGTTCGACCTTTGATGTGGTGAACCCCGCGACCACCCAGGTGTTGACCACGGTCGCCGACGCCGGGGTCGCGGACGGGCAGCGCGCGCTGGACGCAGCGGTAGCCGCTCAAGCCGCCTTCGCGGCCACCCCGGCCGTGGAGCGCCACGACATACTCCTGCGCGCCTTTGAACTGTTGCGCGAGCGCCGCGAGGACCTCGCCTGGCTGATGAGCCTGGAGATGGGCAAGCCGCTCGCCGAGGCCCAGGGTGAGATCGCCTACGCGGGTGAGTTCTTCCGCCATTTCGCGGGCGAGGCGCTGCGCATCGACGGCGGATACCAACAGGCCCCGCAAGGCAGCGCGCGCCTGCTGGTGACCCGTCAGCCGGTGGGCCCGTGTCTACTCATCACTCCGTGGAACTTCCCGATGGCGATGGGCACCCGCAAGCTGGGCCCGGCCCTGGCCGCCGGGTGCACCAGTGTGCTGAAGCCGGCGCAGCAGACGCCCTTGTCGATGCTTGCCCTGGCACAGATCCTTTCTGAGGCCGGCGTCCCGCCGGGAGTGGTGAACATCGTGCCGACGAGCCATGCCGGGGCCGTCATGGAGCCGCTCATCCGCTCCGGCGATGCCCGCAAGCTCTCCTTTACTGGCTCGACCGACGTCGGCAAACGCCTGCTGGAGCAGTGCGCGGACAAGGTCCTGCGGACCTCGATGGAGCTGGGTGGCAATGCGCCGTTCATCGTGTTCGACGACGCCGACCTGGACGAGGCCGTGACGGGGTGCATGCAGGCCAAGATGCGCAACATGGGTGAGGCGTGCACAGCGGCGAACCGGATCTACGTGCACAGCTCCCTCATCGAGGACTTCGGCGCGCGCCTGGCGACGCGGATGGGTGAGCTCGTCGTGGGAGACGGCACAGCCGAGGGCACGCAGGTCGGGCCCCTCATCGACGAGGCGGCGCTGGAGAAGGTGGAGGCCTTGGTCACCGACGCGACCGACCGGGGTGCCCAGGTGCTCGTGGGCGGCGAACGGCACGACGGCATCGGATACTTCTACCCGCCCACGGTGCTGACCGGCGTGAGCGCCGACGCCAAGGCCGCGCACGAGGAGATCTTCGGCCCGGTCGCGGCGCTGACGCCGTTCGAGAGCGAGGACGAGGTTGTCGCGGCGGCGAACGACACTCGGTATGGCCTCGTGTCGTATGTGTTCACCAACGACCTGAGACGAGCGTTGCGGGTCGCGGAGCGGCTGGAGTCCGGGATGGTCGGTCTCAACCAGGGAGTCGTGTCCAACCCCTACGCGCCCTTCGGCGGCGTCAAGGAGTCGGGCCTGGGCCGTGAAGGCGGCTCGGTGGGCATCGATGAGTTCCTGGAGACCAAGTACATCGGCATCGCTCTCGGCTGAGTCACTGAGCGCGGGCGGACCCTCCCGCCGGCGCCACGGCCATCAGCTCCTGGACGGCGTCCAGCATGTGGCGGCGCAGCAGCTGGTCGGCGAGCTCGGCGTCCGCCGCGCGGATGGCCTCGGCGATGGCGCAGTGCTCTTGCACCCGGTGCCGATCGTCTTCGCCGCTGCTACCCAGCGCGTGGATGCAGATTCTGGCCTCGACGACCTGGGTGGCATGCAGCCGGGCCAGACGCTCGCTGCCCGACTGGGCCACGAGGACCTCGTGGAAATGGATATCGCACTCGCCGACCTGCGCGGAGTCCCCGGCTACGGCGGCGGCCTCCATACGGTTCAGCACCTCATCGAGGGCCTCGGCCGTGGCGACGGGGTTGGAGGTGACGACGATGGCCACGGCGCACCGTTCAATGGCCTCCCGGGCGAGGTACATGTCGCGGACGTTCTCCGGGGTCAGCTCGACCACGAACAGGCCGCGGTGACGGACGGCGACGAGCAGACCCTCCTGGGTCAGTCGCTGCAGTCCCTCACGCAGCGGCCCGCGGCTGACGCCGAGCTGCTCGGCGAGCTGGGTCTCGTACATCTGCGCACCGGGCGGGAAGTGCCCTAGGGCGATGGCCTCACGCACCTGCGCGGCGATGATCATCGGTGTCGACTGCTGGACCACCGGGTTCAGACGCACGCCGCGCATCTCGCCGGGTGAGCTCATGCCGGCACCCGCGCCGCAAAGAGTGTCCCCAGCCCGGGCGCATGCAACGACCTGCCGGCCAGTCGCAGGCCCTCCCAGACGGTGACCTGGTTGGCCGTGAGCACCGGGATGCCGGCGATGCGCTCGAGGTCGGTGAGCAGAGCCAGCGTGTGCATCGCGGTGTCGGGCACGAGCAGCGCCTGTGCGCCGTCGAGGTCGACGCTACGCACCAGCCGTGCCACCGCCCCATGGTCGAGCCGGCCGACCTCGTCTGCGGTCACGATCTCACCGGTGCTCATCGCGCTGACGTCGACACCAGCGTGGGCCAGCAGCGCGACGAAGTGGTCGGCGACGTCGCGCGGGTAGGAGGCGGCCACGGCGACCCTGGTGAGGTCGAGGTGGGCCAGGGCGCGCACGAAGGCCAGTGAGGTGGACGACGCGGGCAGCCCGGCACTGCGAGACAACCTGTCGGCCTGGTCGTGGGCACCGTCCCATCCGAAGACGAAGCTGCCCGACGTGCACGCCCAGACGACGGCGTCGAGCCCGTGGGCCAGGCCGTGGATGGGACCCGCGTCTCGGGTCAGGCGTTCGACCCCATCGGCGAGCCTGTCGTGGGAGCCGAGGTCGAGCAGCGCGTCGAGTCGGTGGGCGTCCTCACCGACGCTGGTGACCTGAACGGGGAGGTGCACGGGCAAGCTGCTCTCTTGGGCCAGGATCCGCTCGGCGCGGACGTAGTCGTCCGCGGCGGACTCGCCGGGGTAGAGCAGACCGATCGCCGTCATGGACCCGTTCCTCGTCGCTGATTGTCGACAATAATACGCAGGGTTGCTGGGGCGCGCCTGCTGTTTGGCATCATTGTCGACAGTTGACAACTCCCGACTGCATCCACCTACGAAGGAGAGCCGATGGTCGCGCCCGCGTCGCTCGCACGAAGTCTGCGGGCCGAGGTGCGGGGGGAGGTTCGCACCGACTCGCTCGCGCAGGCGCTCTACGCGACCGACGCCAGCAACTACCGGGTGCCGCCGCAGGCCGTCGTGGTGCCGCTCGATAAGGGCGACCTTGCGACCGCAGTGGAGGTGTGCAGGCAGGCCGGGGCGCCGACCGTGCTGCGTTCGGGTGGCACGTCGATGGCGGGCAACGCGATCGGCGGGGTGGTCATCGACGTCTCGCGTCACCTGCGCCGCATCATCGACCTCGATGTCGCCTCGCGGACCGCGGTGGTGCAGCCGGGCGTGGTGCTGACCGACCTGATGGCGGCCGCCCGCCCGCACGGCCTGACGTTCGGCGCCGACCCGTCGTCGGCGAGCCGGGCCACTCTCGGCGGCATGGTCGCCAACAACGCCTGTGGGGCGCACTCGGTGGCGTGGGGGACGACGGCCGACAACACGGTGGGGCTGGAGGTCATGACTGGCGACGGCCAGCGCCTCTCGCTCGGTGCGGGCGGGACGGCGTTGGGCGGCGGGGCGTCCGCCGCCGAGCGTGACGTGGTGCAGCAGCTGGACGACATCGGCGCGCGGCACGCCCGCCTCATCGACCGTCGCTTCGGCACCTTCTCCCGCCAGATCAGCGGCTACGCCCTGCAGCATCTGCGCACCCACCCGGCTCCGGACGTGGTCCGGCTGCTGTGTGGCAGCGAGGGCAGCCTGGCTACGACTCTGCAGGCAACGGTGCGCCTGGTGGAGCTTCCGGCGGCATCGGTGCTGCTCACGCTGGGTTTTGCCAGCTCCGGTGACGCAGCGCGGTGCGTGCCGTTGGTGCTGCCGTACGAGCCGCTGACGATGGAGTCGATCAACGCCACCCTGGTCGACCGGCTACCCCACGACGTCCGTCGTGCTGCTGAGGCGGCTGGGCTGCCGAAGGGCCAGGTGTGGCTCCTGGTCGAAGTGCCCGGGGATGCGGCCCAGGAGGCGATGACTCGCGCGGAGGAGATCGCCGACCGCGTGCGTGACGGCATACCGGGGGCAACGGCGTCGGTGGTCAGTGACCCCGGTGCGCAGGCCGTGCTGTGGCGGTGTCGCAGGGACGGGACTGGGCTCGCCACGCGGCGGGTGGACGGTGCGGAGGCGTGGTGCGGCTGGGAGGACGCCGCAGTGCCGCCGGCCCGGCTGGCCGACTACCTAGAGGGTCTGGATGCACTGCTGGCCCGGTACGGCTATTCGGGGGCTTCCTACGGGCATTTCGGTGAGGGATGCATGCACATGCGCATCGACTTCGACTTCCTCACCGAGCAGGGGCGTGGTGACTACCGCTCGTTCATCGAGGAAGGCACCGACCTGGTGACCGGGCTCGGCGGTTCGGTCTCCGGGGAGCACGGTGACGGCCGAGCGCGTGGCGAGATGGTGGCCCGGATGTACGGCGAGGAGACCATGGCTGTCTTCGCCGAGGTCAAACGCGTCTTCGATCCGGCCGGTGTGCTCAACCCCGGCGTGATCGTGGATCCGCTGCCGATCGATGAGGCGCTGCGGCAGGCCGGGGCGGCGCAGCTCTTCCAGCCGAAGACCTTGTTTGCCTTTCCGGAGGACAACGGCGACTTCGCGCAGGCGCAGCGGCGCTGCGTGGGGGTGGGCAGCTGTCGGCAGACTTCGGGCGGAGTGATGTGCCCGAGCTACCAGGTGACGAAGGAGGAGCAGCACTCCACCCGTGGGCGGGCGCGCGTGCTCTTCGAGATGCTGGAGGGCGACGTCATCACCGAAGGGTGGCGGTCGACGGAGGTGCGCGACGCACTCGATCTGTGTCTGTCGTGCAAGGGATGCCTGTCGGACTGCCCGGTCAACGTCGACATGGCCACCTACAAGGCGGAGTTCACCCACCACCACTACGCACGCCGACCGTGGGCTCGGCCCCGGTCGCACTGGTCAATGGGCTGGCTACCGGTGTGGGCACGGGCGGCCTCGCGTGCTCCAGGGCTGGTCAACGCCGTGACGGGGTCGTCGATAGCGCCGATGCTGCGGGCGGCCGGTGGGATCGCGGCCGATCGGGAGATTCCGCAGTTCGCCGAGGAACCGTTCGTCCGGTGGTCCGCGCGCAGACAGCCCGGCGGGACGGGGGATCGGGGGCCGGTGCTGCTGTGGCCCGATACGTTCACCAACGCCCTGGCACCCGAGGTGGGCCGGGCCGCGGTGCGGGTGCTGGAGGATGCAGGGTTCTCGGTGCACCTGCCGACCGGGCCCGTGTGCTGCGGCCTGACCTGGATCTCCACCGGCCAGCTGGGCGTGGCGCGGCGCGTGCTCCGGCGCTCGCTACGCACCATCGGCCCGGCCCTGCGCGCAGGTGCTCCAGTGGTGGGTCTCGAGCCCAGCTGTACGGCTGCGCTGCGCCACGATGCGGCCGAGCTGTTGGCCGATGAGCCGTTGGCGCGGATGGCACGCGAGCAGACGGTCACGGTGGCTGAGCTGCTCGAGCAACGCGCGACGGACTGGCGGCCACCGCAGGTGGGTGGTGAGGCGTTGGTGCAGGTGCACTGTCACCAACACGCGGTCATGGGGTTCGACGCCGAACGCCGGTTGATGGACTCTGCGGGCATCGCGGCTCAGGTCCCCGATTCAGGATGCTGCGGGCTGGCGGGAAACTTCGGCTTCGAGGCGGGTCATGAAGAGGTGTCGCGGGCCGTGGGGGAGCGGGTCCTCTTGCCCGCCGTGCGCGACGCGGAGCCAGGAACGCCGGTGCTGGCCGACGGCTTCAGCTGCCGCACCCAGATCGCCCAGGAGACCCCCCGCCAGGCGCGGCACCTGGTCGAACTGCTCGCCGAGGGCCTACCGGGCCACGGGTGAGCGACAACTGGATCTGCCGGAGCTGAACGTTGTGCTGGGACCGAACCCAACGGGCCGATTCCCGCCGGGGTTTCGACTCTGCGCTCTGCGTGGTGTGTCCACAGTCTGAAGGCGCGAACCACCGAGCGTCTGCTGCGCCTCTACGGTACGGTTCGATCCTCAACGGTGACGCTTCCGGTTCGGCTACCGAACGCGGGTGCCGGCGTCCCGCACCACAGCGAAGTGAGGCGGCACGTGGGTTATCGCGATCGAACCGACGGAGGCGTCCAGCCTTACTGGCCGCTTGGGATGTTCCAGGTGCGGCTCCCGTTCGTGCACTATCGGTTTGAGTGGCCGGATTACCTTCAGGGACTATTGATGTGCGCGGTGGACCTAGCCGCGATTGCGTTGATGACCGAGCTACTCGGCATGCCTTTCGAGGCTGCCCTGGCCGTGGTCATCCTTAATGGCGTGCTCTATTTAGCGCACCATCTTTTGGGTGACCCCGTAGTGCCCGGCTGGATCACTCCCGCAATTCCGTTGCTGATCGCCTACATCGAGACGTTCGAGGAGGGGGAACAGAGGGTCTATGCCCTGATCGCGTTTCAGTTGACGCTCGGGGTCTTCTCCATTGCTCTAGGAGTCACCGGGTTGGCGACGAAAGTTGTCCGGATCATCCCGCCAGCGCTCAAGGCGGGTGTGGTCATGGGCGCCGGCCTCGCCGCGGTCATCGTGGTATTCGAAGAGGGCGGTCGCTTCCACACCTTTCCGTTTACGATTTCCATCGCCGTGGGTCTGGCATTCTACCTTCTCTTCTCGCGTCACTTCGCGAATCTGAAGGTTAAGAGTCGCTTTTGGCGTCAGTTCGGCAATCTTGGCATCTTCCCCATCATCGCGCTGGCCATCGTCATCGCCCCGCTCTTCGGCGAGGCTCCCTGGCCGCAGATCGAGTGGGGCCTCAGCAACCCGGACTTCGGCACGCTGTGGTCTCAGTACACCGTCTTCGGTCTGGGGTTTCCCCCTTTGTCGATGTTCCTCACTGCTATCCCCACGGTCCTGGCGACCTACATCGTGTTGTTCGGTGACGTGCTGCAGGCTCGGGCACTGTTGGACGAGGCCGATGAGTCCCGGCCCGACGAGAAGGTCATCTACGACCCGAGCCGGGCACACGCCATCTTCGGTGGGCGTAATGCGGTGATGAGCATCATCGGGCCAGATGTCGCCATGTGCGGCCCGCTGTGGGCGGCGATGCACGTGGTGATCGTCGAGCGATACAAGGATGGCAAGGCCGCGATGCACTCCATTTTCGGTGGCAGCGGCTCGTTCCGGTGGGGTACGAACACAGGTTTGCTTCTGATGCCCGTCGTCACCTTGGTCCAGCCCATCCTCGGCGTCGCCTTGGCGCTGACCCTCTTGATCCAGGGGTATGTCAGTGTCCGGATCGGGATCATGGAGGCCAGGAGTCAGCGGGACCTCGGGATCGCCGGAGTGACCGGTGCGGTACTGGCCACTCAGGGGGCGACGTGGGCCTTCGCCGTTGGCATCGCGCTCTGCCTGCTGGTTTATGGGCGAGATTTCTTCTCTGGTGAGAACGACGGGACCTTTGCCGAGACGGAGACGGTCCCGGCAGACGGGACCCCGCCGCAGGGGTCAGACTCCGAGCCAGAAGATGCAGAGAAGCCCGATGAAAGGAACCCCCGATGAACATCGAGGCGGCAGTATTGACCACCGACGATGCTCCCGCACCGTACGCGCACAGCCAGCCCCTGCACGTAGCGCACGTCGAGTTGGACGGGCCCGGTCGCGGGGAGTTGTTGCTACGAATCCGAGCGGCGGGTTTGTGCCACTCCGACTTGTCAGTGATGAACGGAGATCGGCCACGAGGTTTGCCTCTGGTCTTGGGCCACGAAGCAGCCGGGATAGTGGAAGCGGTAGGTGAAGGCGTAACCAGCTTCGCCGAGGGCGACCACGTGGTGATGGCGTTCGTGCCTTCCTGCGGTGACTGCCTGCCCTGTCAATCAGGACGTCCCGCCCTGTGCGAGCCAGGCGCTGCCGCCAACGCCGAGGGGACCCTCCTCGGCGGGGGCCGCCGACTACACCGGGGCGGGGAGCAGCTGAACCACCACCTTGGGGTGTCCTGCTTCGCCGACCACGCAGTGATCTCTGCGAAGTCGTGCATCAAGATCAGCGAGGAGCTGCCCTTCGAGCACGCGGCCCTCTTCGGCTGCGCCGTCCTCACCGGCGTGGGCGCGGTGATCAACACCGCCGCGATGACAGCCGGGAGCTCGGCCGCGGTCGTCGGACTCGGCGGAGTGGGCTTGAGCGCGCTGCTCGGGGCCATCGCCTCAGGCGCCCGTGAAGTCGTCGCCGTCGACACCAACCTTGAACGCCTTGAGTTCGCCCGCGAGCTCGGCGCCACTCACACACTGGACAGCTCGGATGAGGACGCCGTTGAGCACTTCATTCGCGACCACGGCAAGCTCGAGTACGTCTTCGAGATGGCCGGCGCGGTGCCCGCGCTGCAGACTGCCTACGCGTTGACCGGCCGCGGTGGCACCACGGTCACCGCGGGTCTGCCACACCCCGACGCCACACTCACGATCAAGGCCGTCACGCTGACCGCGGAAGAACGCACGCTCAAAGGGTCCTACATCGGGACAGCTGTGCCACGACGGGATGTGCCACGGTACGTTTCCCTGTTCGAGGCTGGCCGCCTCCCAGTGGATCGCCTCGTGACTCACTCGCTGGCACTAGAAGACCTGAACGAAGGCTTCGACCGTCTCGCGTCAGGCGACGCGATTCGGCAGATCGTGCAGTTTGACTAGTTCACTTGAGGGCGCTTGGACTCCACGTCACCGAGACATTCCTCAGCGCATCTGCCGAGCAGCGTGGTCACCCCGCACGATCCAGTCGGAGCTGTCCGGACTGGGCATGGCCGGAGCGTAGCCAGCGACCCCGATACCCCGCGCCGTCGGCTACCGCTCTTGCCGGTCCCAAGCGGTGACTTCGGGACGCGTTGGAGCGTCAGGCCTGCCGCTACCGTTGGCTCATGTTTCGACGCGTTGTGGCTCGCGCCTTCTGGTCGCTCAACCGGTGGAAACTCTCCACCGCGCCCGCACCGGCCCGGCCCACGGTGCTCGTCGGTGCGCCCCACACCTCCAACTGGGACTTCGTCCTCATGCTCGGGATCACCTGGCGCCTGGGCATGGACATCCGGTGGCTCGGCAAGCACACCCTCTTCACGGGCTGGCGAGGCCCGCTGATGCGCGCCCTGGGTGGCATTCCCGTCGACCGGTCGAACGCGTACCACGTCGTCGACGAGGTGGTCGAGCGCGTCCGGTCGGGTGAAGTCTTCGGCCTGGTGGTCACTCCGGACGGAACCCGCGGGGGCCACACCCATTGGAAGTCCGGTTTCTACCGGATCGCCCGCGAGAGCGGGATGCCGGTGACGCTTGGCTATGTCGACCGCACCACGATGACGACGGGCCTGGGCCCGACCCTGGAGATGACCGGAGATGTCACGGCTGACATGGAGCGCATCCGAGAGTTCTATGCCGACAAGGCAGGTTATTGTCCGGACCTGCGCGTCGAGCCCCGGTTGCGAGAGGAGACTCAACACACCTGAGAATGTGCGGCCATGAGTGTGGTCGCACCACTCTTGCTTGTGCAGTTGCCCGTTCGACGCGGTGGTCAATGACCACCTTCAGCCACCAGTCCTCAGCCGTTCTCCTTGACCCGCACGTGCCACACGTCCGCTGGGCCGCAGCCTGGCCCACGCTCTCTTCACACCCTTCTACGCGGACCCGGGTCTGAGAGGCTTCGGCTCGTGAGCAGTGTGCAGCGGGCACGGCTGGTGCCGGCCGGCACGGTCTTGGGGGGCGTTCTCGCGCTCGAGCTCGGCGCTGTGCTTGCCGCGCCGCTGATCCCGCGGGTTGGGCTGGTCGGGGTGGTGGCGCTCAGGCTGGTTCTCGGGGCGCTGATGCTGAGCCTGTTGGCGCGGCCCGCTTGGCGCCGCGTCGAACGGACGGAGGTGCCCTGGATCGCGGTGGTGGCCCTCGGGCTGATGGTGCACCACCTGGCTTTCTACGCCGCAGTGCACCGGCTGCCGCTGGGGATGGCCGTGACCTTGGAGTTCATCGGCCCGTTGCTGGTGGCGCTGTTGGGCTCGCGCCGACCGATCGACCTGGTCTTGGCCTTGGGCGCCTGCGTGGGCGTGGTGATGAGCGTGCACCCCGCTGGTGGTGACGTCGACGTCCTCGGCGTGGTCGCCGGTCTGCTGGCTGGGGCCAGCTGGGCGGCCTACATCGTCTGCTTCCCGCGCTTGGCCGCACAGGCTGGCTCTCGCCGAGGTCTGTCGCTGGCCAACGGTGCGGCCGCGGTGCTTGTGCTCCCGGCACTGTTGATGAGCGGAGACGTCGTCTCCTTCACCCCCGGCCTGGTGGTCTGGGGCCTCGGGATAGCCCTGTTGAGTGACGTCATCGCCTACACCCTGCAGGCCTCGGCTCTCACCCGGTTGCCGGGCGCAGTGTTCAGCGTGCTGGTCAGCACCGAGCCCGCCGTCGGCGCGATCCTCGGGCTGATCCTGCTCGGCCAGCCGATCGCGCAGGTGCAGTGGGCGGGCATCGCGCCCTGGTGACTCTGGTCGCCGCGTGCGCCACTGTGAGGCGTCCAGACACGCCAGGCGGCGATTGGACATCGGGCATCGGGTCGGGCCTCGCAGGCGGGCTGCCATGGCGCCAACGATCCAGGATCCGCCACCGTGGCAAGAGCCGGGAGGACAGCGACCGACAGAACCTCCGACCCGGAGAACCAGGCTGAGCCGGATGAGGGACCTGGCTCGCGGCGCACGACCTCAGTGATGCCTGACCTCGGCCGATACGGTGAAGGTATGCGCACTTTGGGCAACATCCTGTGGCTGCTTCTCGCTGGTTGGTGGTTGGCACTGTCGTATGTCGTGGCCGGTGTGATCGCCTGCGTGCTGATCATCACGATCCCGTTCGGCATCGCCTCGTTCCGGCTGGCCAGCTATGTGCTGTGGCCGTTCGGCCGGCGCACGGTGTTCCGGCCGGACGCCGGGGTCTTCTCGGTCATCGGCAACGTCCTGTGGATCGTCGTGCTCGGATGGGAGCTGGCGCTCGCGCATCTGGTGGCAGGCCTGCTGCTGTGCCTCACCGTCATCGGCATTCCGTTCGGCATTGCCTGCTGGAAGATGGTGCCGCTGGCGTTCGTCCCCCTTGGTCAGCGCATCGTCCCGGTCGAGCACCGGGACCAAGACCCGTTCGCCGGCGCGATGACGCGCTATTGAGCCATGCCGTGGCGCTGCCAGTCGATAGAGCCCGCCGGTCACCACCGCATGATCCGCTTCCTCTCTCTGACCGTTACATGTAACAGAGAAGGATGGCGGTGAAGCACCGGGTCAACGAGTACCGGAGAAGGATGCGCGCTCGAGGCCTGCGGCCTGTCCAGATCTGGGTGCCAGACGTCCGTAGCGAGCGGTTCGTACTGGAGGCGAGCCACCAGGCGGCCCTTGTCGCTGCGTCCGACCGGCGGTCGGACGATCAAGACTTTGTAGAGGCAGTCAGCCCATCCTGGGACGAGGAGTGAGGCGCGGCGAGCTGTGGACCGTGGCGGGCGGGGTCTACGCCTCCAAGCCGAGGCCGGCGCTGGTCCTGCAGGAAGACCTGTTCGCGGGGACGGCATCGGTGACCGTTGCGCCCTTAGCCAGCACGCTCGTGGATGCCCCTCTACTGCGGGTGCGAGTCGGCGCCGGCGATATTACCGGTCTGCAGCACGAGAGCCAGGTCATGATCGACAAAGTCACCACCGTGAGGCGCGACAACATGGGTGCCCAAGTCGGCCGCCTCGCCGCGGAGAATCTTGTCGAGGTCGAGCGCGCGCTGATGGCCTTTCTCGGCTTAGCTCGCTAGTCGGTGACGCCGCTGGCGACAGTCGTCCTGCCGCTCATATGGCGGCGAGCGGACTTGTTCAGTCTGGCCGTAGAGTCCACCGCCAGACATACCCGGGATATCGTCGCCAGCACCAAACAAAGAGCCGCCGCGGCCCAGGCGATCGTCTCGAAACGGTCCGGTTCTTCGCCTGCCCCGACCGCAGTGGTCAGCGTCAGGCAGTCAAGGATTCATGCCCCCGGCCGCGTGGGTCGGGGACGGCTGGCCCGAGCGGTGGAGCGCAGATCCGCGACTGCCTGGCAAAGATCCGTCCCCCCACGCGCCGACGTGACACCAACTCAGAAGTAGCTGCGGCGATACGGTCCGAAGGTGGAACCCTCCATACGCCCGTTGTTCGATGCGCACCTACACATCATCGATCCGCGGTTCCCGCTGGTCACCAACCAGGGCTACCGACCGCCGCCGTTCACCGTCGAGGACTATCACCAGCGCACCCAGGGCCTGAACCTCACCGGCGGGGCGGTGGTGTCTGGCTCCTTCCAAGGCGTCGACCAGACCTATCTGCTCGCTGCCCTGGCCGAGCTCGGGCATGGTTTCGTCGGCGTCACCCAGCTGCCGGCCGAGGCCACCGACGATGAGATCCGCCACCTGGACCGTGCCGGAGTACGGGCTGTTCGCGCCAACCAACGGCGCGGTGACTGGATGACGCCACGCCAGCTCGACCGGATCGCGCGCCGCGTGCACGACCTCGTCGGCTGGCATCTCGAGCTGTATGTCGACGCGGCTGACCTGACTGACCTCGTCCCTACGCTCACAGCGCTGCCCACGGTCAGCATCGACCACCTCGGCCTGTCCACGGAAGGGCTACCCGGCCTGCTCGACCTGGCCGAAGCCGGTGTCTATGTCAAAGCCACAGGCTTCAGCCGGGGCAACCTCGACATCCCGGCCACCCTCACAGCTCTTGCCAACACCAACCCCCACTGTCTCGTGGTCGGGACCGACCTTCCCAGCACCCGTGCGCCCGAACCGTTCACCAGCCGTGACCTCGAGCTGGTCGCCATGGCGCTCGAGGACCCGGCACTCATCCACGCTGCCTTCGCCGGCAACGCTCAGGTCCTCTACGGCCAAGAGCCCACGTCAGGAAGCTCGTGAACGAGCACGGTTGAAGCTCCTTCGCCGCTCTCGGCCGAAGCGCTGATAGCTCCATCAACGCCGACAGGCAACGGACTCACGGCCGGCGTGCCACCAGCCGTCCATCGCGTGCTCGTAGGGTTCGTGGATGCGGGTGCTCATCGTGGACGGGGCGAACGTCGTGGGTAGTCGGCCCGATGGCTGGTGGCGTGACCGGCCCGGCGCGGCCCGAAAACTGCACGCTCGTCTCGTCGCCACGAAGGTAGCCGACCAGGATGAGGTCGTGCTGGTCCTGGAGGGCGAGGCGAAACGCGGTCAGAGCGCCGGGCAAGAGGGGCACGTCTGCACGGTGCACGCGCCGAGGTCGGGCGACGACGCCATCGTCGATGAGGTGGTGAGCCAGGTCGCAGCAGGCGACGCACGGTGCGTGACCGTGGTGACCGCCGACCGAGGGCTGATCGCCCGGGTCGAAGAGGCCGGCGGGCACACGCACAGCCCGCGGTGGCTCCTCGACCAGCTGTGAGCCGGGGCTACCTTGATGCAGGTCTCGTGGTTGCCGAGCGTGGCGCAAGCGTCACGGCAAGTCGACGACCGTTCCGTTGCGCGGCAGCCCGCCGTCGAAGGTGATCGGCAGCCCCACTGCGTCGCGGATGTCGAGCCGGTCGATCGCCTGGACGTGCAGGTGCGGCTCCGTGCTGTTCCCGGTGTTGCCGCACTGGCCCACCATCTGGCCGGCGTCCACTGTCTGACCATCCTCGACCGTCACGCTGCCCTCGCGCAGATGGCACAAGGCCACCAGAACACCGTCGCCGGCCCGGATGATGACGTGGTTGCCCGCCAAGCCCGGCCAGCCGTGACCGGCTCGCTGTTGCTGGGAGAGGGCGTACACCACCGAAGGCAGGCCGCGGAAGGCGTCGTGGTCCCTCTCGTCGTCATGAGCCGCCACCACCACGCCCGCGCAGGGGGCGAGGACCGGCCGCCCGAACCCGGCGAACTCCTCCGGTGGCTGTGGGCGCAGCTGGGCCCGTCGCGTCAGCCGGGCCGACCGACCGTCAGCATCCACGGGGACGAAGTCGATGGCATAGGTCGTGCCGTACAGACGGGTGCCGTGGCTGGGCACGTGGTTCGCCGCACTGTTGCGCACCAGCCACCGACCACGGAACGGATAGCTCAGCTCCACCACACGATCCACACCCACCGCCTCCTTGCTCGACCCACCGTGCCTCAGGGCCACGATTCCCCGAATCGGCCTCTCGCGCATCCGGTTGCTCCTAGGCGTTCAGCCGGAGGTCCGGTACAACTGGGCCATGGCCATCGTCCCCAAGCGAGAGCCCCCGTCGGCGGTTCTCGGCGCGGGGGCGGTCGGGCCGCGCCACCTCCCGCCCCGGGCGTGGCTACACATCCTGCGCCGCGTCATGGGCCGGGTGATGGACGACAGGTTCACGCTGTACGCCGCGGCCGTGGCCTTCTGCGCGGTGCTGTCCATCGCACCGGTGCTGCTCACCGCCCTGTCCGTCTACGGCGCGATCAACACCCCCGAGCAGGCCATGAATCACCTGTCTGCCGTGGTGACCGTCCTGCCGCCCGCACTCGGCGACGTCCTGGCCGACCAGCTGGTCTCCATCACCGCCGCCTCGACACGGCTGCTGACCGCCCGCGGCGTGTTCTCCCTGGCCGTCGCCCTGGCCACAGCGATGGCGGCGATGAACTTCCTCATCGACGCGCTCACCGTGGCCTACTGCGAGCAGGAGACGCGCAGCATGCCGCAACGGAACCTGCTGGCCCTGACGTTCGTGCTCGGGGGCGCGGTGGGGCTGGGTGCGGTCATCACCGGCAGCGCCTTCGTCACCCGCGGCCTCGCCGCGATGCCCGACCCGCTGCGAGGCCTCGGCCTCGCGGCGCTCTGGGTCACGCTCGCCTCACTGATGGCGGTGGCCCTGACGGTGCTCTACCGGTACGCGCCGGATCGGCGTGGCAGGGCGAAGTGGGGATGGATCGGGGCGGGCTCGATCGCCTCGACCGTGCTGTGGCTGGCAGTCTCGGCGGCCCTGTTCGTCTATGTGCAGAACCTGGGCACCTACGAGCGCACGTACGGCTCGCTGGCGGGGGTCGCCATCAGCATGCTGTGGCTCTTCATCACCGTGCTGCTCGTCATCCTCGGCGCGGCGGTCAACGCCGAGGCCGAACGGCAGACGGCCCGCGACTCCACCGTCGGCGACGAGCGACCCCCGGGGGAGCGCGGCGCCGTCGTCGCCGACGACGTCCCACCGCAGGAGGCTGGTCGCGGCTGACGCCACGATGCCCCACGGCTAGCTCACGCGTACACCGGGATCGGCCGTCTCGGGCGTCACCGTGACGAGGCGCAGCGCCGCGAGAGCGTAGGCCCGGGCCGCGGTGACCACTTCGGCGACCGCCACGCTTTCGTCGGGCCGGTGGGCCTGTTCGTGCACCGACCCTGGGCCCAGCACCATGACCGGCAGACCCCAAGCACTCGCGACGAAACCGCCGTCGCAGGCAGCGCTCCACCCGCCAGGCTCACCGCCGGGGCCGCCCGCATCGCGCAGTGCACCGTTGACGGTCACCACGAACGGGGTCTCGGCAGAGGTCGCGAAGCCGGGCATGTCCATCGGTGACGTCACCTCAACGGCCAAGCCGCTGGCCGGGAGGTCCAGCGCGTCGATGCGACGGGTCACCTCGGCCATGACCTGCCGGGCCGGCTCGCCGGGCAGCAGCCGACGGTCGACCCTGAGGTGACATCGCGCAGGCACGGTGGAGGCTCCCAAGCCACCCTCGATGGCACCGACGTTGACGGTGGCCGGCCCGACCAGGGCAGCGGGGGACTCCCTCAGCTCGGTGTGCCAGCGCTGCAGGTCGGCCACCACCGCTGCCGCGCCCGCGATGGCGTTGCGCCCGTCGTCGGGGTTGCCCGCGTGCGCCGACAACCCGGTGACGGTGATGTCGAGGTTGCAGGCGCCACGTGCGGCGATGATGGGCTGCAGGTCGGTGGGCTCGGCCACGATGCAGCCGAGCAGGCCACCCTGGTGCACGGCCTGCACGCCGCGTGCGATCCAGTCGCGCACCCCGGCCCCGTTCTCCTCCTCGTCCATCAGGGCTGCCAGTACTACCGGGCCGCGTAGCCGGACGTCGGCCCGGTGCAGCGCGGTCATTGCTGCCACCGCCGCGGCCACCCCGCCCAGCATGTCGCTGGTCCCGCGGCCATAGACCCGGCCGTCGACCATCGAGGCGCCGAAGGGGTCTGTCGTCCAGCCCTCTCCGACCGGCACCACGTCCGTATGCCCGAGCAGCAGCGCGCCCGGACCGGAGCCACCAGGCAGGTGCACCTCGACGTTGGGTCGCCCCGGCTCAACCTCCCACGCGTAGTGCGTCAGCCCCGCCTCCTCAGCGAGGTCGCACAGCGCGCGGGCGCGGGCAGCCTCCTCGCCGGGAGGGTTCTCACCGGGGACGCGCACGAGCCGTCTCAGCCACGAGGAGACCTCGTCGGCGTCGATCTGCTTAAGCACCGCCCGCTCGACCGCACGCGCATCCATGAGGTGGTCGCTCAGCTGCCGAGTCGGTCGACCGCGGCGCGCAACCGAGCCACCCCTTCGTGGATGCGTGCCGGCGGGGTCGAGGCGAAACACAGCCGCAGGGCGTCGGGAAAGTGCC
>JBAUJO010000086.1:0-27797 GCA_049683875.1 Ornithinimicrobium sp. | reverse complement strand
GGGCCGAGGAGGTCGTGGGCAAGCACAGCCCCGAGATGTTCCACGACCCAGAGGAGCTGGCTCAAGCGGCTGCCGACCTCGGCGTCCCGACCGGGTTCGCGGTGTTCGCCGCCCTCGCCCACCAGCACGCCCCCAGCAGGTTGTGGACATACGTCAGGGCGGACGGGAGCACGCGCAAGGTCCAGCTCGCCGTGACCGAGCTGCGCGACGACCACGGCAACCTGTACGGCTACCTCAGGGTGGCGATCGACGCCACGAGTAGCGTCCGCGCCGAGCGCAACCTGGCCGAGTCCGAAGCGCGGTGGGGGGCGCTGTTGGAGCATCTGCCCGGCATGACCGTGCTCGTGCTGGACGAGGATCTGCGCATTCAGGCCGCCGCCGGGCAGGGGGCCCGCACGCAGGGCCTCATCGGCGCTGAGGGGCTCCTGCTCGAGGCGCACTCCTCGCCGAAGAACATGGCGATGCTCCAACCCCTGCTGCTACGTGCCCTCAACGGGCAGGAGTGCCGGGTCGAGGTCAACGCGACCAAGAACGGAGCCGCACACGAGGTGGTCGTCAGTCCCCTCCCAC
Source organism: Ornithinimicrobium sp. (assembly GCA_049683875.1). Lineage (GTDB taxonomy): Bacteria > Actinomycetota > Actinomycetes > Actinomycetales > Dermatophilaceae > Ornithinicoccus. The sequence goes on along the minus strand of JBAUJO010000086.1, from coordinate 27,227 downwards.
TCACCCCCGAAGGCACCAAGCAGGTCTTGATCGTGGGACGTGACGTCAGCGCAGACCGCGAGCGTGCCCGAGAGCTGGAGGCCTCCACCGAGCGCGCGGAACGGCTCTTCACTGACGCCCCCCATGGTGTCGCTTTGCTGGGCTCGGACTCCACGGTGCTCCGGTTGAACCAGTCCATGGCTGCGTGGGTCGGGAACGCGACGGGCGTCAGGTTGCGGGACCTGGCCGGCCCGGGGCAGAAGGACGCGCTGGACGTTCACCTCGAGGAGGCGATCAGCCGCCGTCCGGCGCTGGTGCGCACCGACTGGGAGCTGGTGATGCCAGACGGACAGGAGCTCCACCTCGGGCTGAGCAGCCGGGCCGTACAGGACATCCACGACGATGCGGATGATGTCGTCCTGGTCAACGCGGTCGACGTGTCCGAGCGGCGCGGCTACGAGCGCAGGCTTGCCCACCTGGCCGAGCACGACGCGCTCACCGGGTTGGCCAACCGGCGCAAGTTCGACCAAGAGCTGCAGCGGCACGGGGAATGGTGTCAACGGTACGGGAACACCGGGGCCCTGCTGCTCCTGGATCTGGACCACTTCAAGGACGTCAACGACAGCCTGGGCCACCACAGCGGCGACCAGCTCATCGTCTCGACGGGCGCGGTCATCCGCAGCGGCGTGCGCAGCACCGATCTGGTCGCCCGCGTGGGCGGCGACGAGTTCGCCGTCCTGTTGCCACAAGGCGACCGCCAGGCGGCGGAGGCCGTAGGCCGCAACCTGGTCGAGAAGGTCCGCCAACACACCGCGACATTTGACGGAACCCGTCGCCGAGTCACCGCGAGCATCGGCGGAGTGACGTTCGCCGATGCCGTCGACAATGGCACCGACATCTTGGGTCTGGCCGACATGATGATGTACGACGCCAAGGAGGCCGGGCGAGACCGCTGCTTGGTCCTCGACCGGGACAAGTTCGCGCAGCCCCGGATGAGCGCTCGTCTGCAGTGGCGCGAACGGATCGAGCGTGCGCTGGAGAACGACGCCTTCGTGCTGCACCTTCAGCCCATCTACGACCTGGCGACCGATCGCGTGCACGCTGCTGAGGCGCTCCTGCGCATGAACGACGATGGGTTGGTCGGGCCCAACCGCTTTCTCTACGTGGCCGAGCAGACGGGCCTGGCACCCGCGATCGACGCCTGGGTCGTGCGGCGCAGCGTGGGGCTGCTCGCCGAGCTGCGCCGACACGACCCCCACTTCTCCCTCGAGGTCAACCTGTCGGCGCACTCCATCGGTGACCCCACAGTCGAACGCACCATCGTGGAGTCTCTGAAGGCCCACGACGTCGAGCCCTCAGCCTTGATCCTGGAGATCACCGAAACGGCCGCGGTGGCCGACATCCAGGCCGCACGCGCGTTTGCCGAGCGTATGACGGCGCTCGGCTGCCAGTTCGCTTTGGACGACTTCGGGGCCGGCTTCGGCTCCTTCTACTACCTGAAGCACCTGCTCTTCGACTTCGTCAAGATCGACGGGGAGTTCATCGCGAACTGCTCCAGCTCGCGGGTGGACCGCACGATCCTGCGCTCGATCGTGGGCATCGCACGCGGTCTGGGCAAGCGCACCGTCGCCGAGTTCGTGACCGACGCCGACGTGTTGCAGGTGGTGCGCGAAGAAGGGGTCGACTTCGCGCAAGGGTTCGAGATCGGCAAGCCGGTCTCGACGCGAGAGTTCGTCGAGGCCTGGATGTCGATCGCCGCCGAGGTCACCGAGGCGCCCACGTGAGCAGTAGCCCGGCCCAGGGACAGGCGCACCAGACTGAGGCTGGACGCGTGCGCCGCCGTGACGTCTGGTTGGGCCAGTTTCTGCAGCGGGGGGTGGGAGTGGTGGTCTTCGGGACCGCCATCCTGGCCAGTGCGGTGCTCCTGCTTGTGGCCAACCCGGACATCCAGGCGGAGGTCAGCGAGCCGGTGCAGCGGGCCTCGATCGGGATTTGGGATGTCTTCTACGACACCGAGGCCCCGAGTCTGGAAGTCGTGGTCGGCGCTGCCGCCGTGGCACTGCTCATGGCGGCCGTGGTCGCGGGGCTGGAGAACCGCATCGCGACGAAGTACCGGCGCTCGTCCGACCCGTTCGCCACTCCCTTGTCACCGCGCGTGGTCATGGCGCAGACCCGAGGGGTCTACGCCGGGCCGGTGACCGTGGCGGTGCTCATACCCGCTCACAACGAAGAGAAGCGGATCGGGGCGACGCTGCACTCGCTGGTCTCGCAGTCACAGCCACCCCAACGCATCGTCGTGGTCGCTGACAACTGCACCGACACGACCGTCCCGATCGCGCGTGCCGCAGGCGTGGAGGTCTTCGAGACCGTCGGCAACCGCCACAAGAAGGCCGGGGCCCTGAACCAGGCTTTGGCTGAGCTGCTGCCGGCGCAGGGAGAGAACGATCTGGTGATGATCATGGACGCCGACACCGTCCTGGAGCCGGGCTTCCTCGAGGAGGGGATGCGCCGGGCAGAGGCCGACCGTGGGCTCATGGCGATGGGCGCCCTGTTCTACGGTGAGCAGGGACATGGTGTGCTCGGCATGTTCCAGCGCAACGAGTACACGCGCTACGCCCGTGACATCCGCCGCCGCCGCGGGCGCGTGTTCGTGCTCACCGGGACCGCGTCGATCTTTCGGCCGAGAGCTCTGCGCACCGTCGCTGCGAGTCGGGGCGCGCTGCTGCCAGGGCGCCCCGGCGACGTCTACGACACCATCGCCCTGACCGAGGACAACGAGCTGACCATCGCGTTGAAGTCACTCGGGGCCCTGATGATGTCTCCTACCGGATGCATGGTGGTCACCGAGGTGATGCCCACCTGGGGGGCTCTGTGGCAACAGCGGCTGCGCTGGCAACGCGGTGCACTGGAGAACCTCGGCGCCTACGGGATCACCCCCCAGACCGCCCGGTACTGGGCACAGCAGTTCTCGATCGCCTATGGAGCGATCGCCCTGTTCACCTACCTGCTGCTCATCCTGCTGATGGTTCTCGCTCTGGACCTGTGGATCTGGTTTCCCTTCTGGATAGGGATCGGCTTGATCTTCGTGGCCGAGCGGATCGTCACGGTCTGGAACGGCGGGTGGCGACCTCGGCTGCTTGCGGCCGCACTCTTTCCCGAGCTGATCTTCGCCTTGTACCTCAACGTCGTCTTCGTCAAGGGCATCGTCGACATCTCACTGCGACGACGGGCCGACTGGGGCACGGTCCCGGCTACCGATCCGACCGAGGCGGCCTGAGGCGGTCGTGGAGGGCGCGGTCATCACGGGCATCCTGCTGCCCGACGCGGTCGTGTACAGCAAGCCGTTCGCGGTGCTGATGGCGTTCGTGGCCATCAACACGATCATGTACACGGTGCTCGCGGTGGCCAAGACCCTGCCGAAGGTGCACCTGGCTGACTATCTGCCCCGCCGCAGGTTTCGCGCCGAGACGCGTAGCATCTACCCTGACGCTCCGCCGTAGACCCGCCGACAGGCCGCCCCGCGAGCTCTCGTCGCCGTCCGTCTGCCCTGACGTGAGTGCTGCCGCTAGGGTGACGCACGTGGAGACCCCGCTCTACCTCGCCTCCGCCGAGTCTCAGTCGGGCAAATCGGCCCTGGCTGTGGGTCTGCTCGCGCAGATGTGTGAGAACGGCGGCACCGTGGGCGTGTTCCGCCCGGTGGTGCGCGATCACAGCTACGACCCGCTCCTCGAGCTGCTGACGCCGCTCAGCACTTCGGCCGTCGACCCTGCCGAGGCTGTCGGCGCGACCTGCGACGACGTCAACGCCGACCTCGACGCAGCCGTGAGCACGATCGTGGACCGCTTCCACGCCTATGCCGAGCAGCACGACACCGTGCTGGTCGTCGGCTCCGACTTCACCGGGGTGCCCACCCCCACCGAGTTCAGCGTCAACGCCACGATCGCCGCCAACCTGGGCGCCAGGATGCTGCTCGTCGTGCCCGGCTTGGATCGCGACGTCGATGACCTGCTCACCTCGGTCGACCTGATGGCCGGGGAGGCTCACGCGCGTCACGCCTCCGTCGCCGGGATCGTGGTCAACCGGTGCGACCCGGCCGACCGGTCGAGCATTCTCCGCGAGCTCGGCGACACCTTCGCCGATACCCCGACCTTCGCCCTGCCGGCCGACGAGCTGCTGTCGGCGCCCACGGTGGGTGACGTGATGGCGGCCTGCGAAGCCGAGCTGGTCCAGGGTGAGCAGTCCCTGTTGGACCGGGAAGCCGCGGGGGTCATCGTGGCGGCCATGACGATGCCGCACGTGCTCGACCGGCTCAGCGAAGGCTGTGTGGTGATCTGCCCGAGCGACCGCGAGGAGATCTTGCTGGCTGCGGTGACGGCCCACCGGTCCGCGACCTTCCCCTCCTTGGCCGGGATCGTGCTCAACGGCGGTTTCGCGCTCAGTGGCCAGACCCAGACGCTGATCGACGGCCTCGATGTCGAGCTGCCGATCCTGCGTGCGCAGCCAGGAACCATCGAGACGGCACGCTCCGCCGAACGTGCCGTCGGCACCATCACGGCACGCTCACCCCGCAAGATCGAACGTGCCCGCAGCCTCGTGCGCGAGCACCTGGACTCAGCACAGGTCCTGCCCAGCGGGCACACCTCGGATGTGCTGACCCCGTTGATGTTCGAGCACCGGCTGACCGCGCGGGCCAGGTCCGTCGGCGCGCGGGTGGTGCTGCCGGAGGGCGGTGAGGACCGCATCCTCAGGGCGGCCGACACCGTGCTGGCCCGTGGAATCGCTGAGCTCGTGCTGCTCGGCGTGGAGGATGACATCCGCGCGCGCGCCACCGCGCTGGGCCTGGACCTCTCCCGGGCCGAGGTCATCGACCCCGGCCAGGACCAACGGCGGGACACGTTCACCGACACCTACGCCGAGCTGCGCGCGCACAAGGGGACCACCCAGGACCAGGCGCGCGACATGGTCGCTGAGCCTGCCTACTTCGGCACGCTGATGGTCCACGCCGGAGATGTGGACGGGATGGTCAGCGGCACGGTGACCACCACGGCGGCCACCATCCGCCCCGCCCTGGAGGTGATCAGGACCGCGGAGGGGGTCTCGGTGGTCTCAAGTGTGTTCTTCATGTGTCTGCCCGACCGCGTGCTGGCGTATGGCGACTGTGCGATCAACCCCGACCCGGACGCCGACCAGCTCGCGGACATCGCGATCTCTTCGGCTCGCACCGCTCGCACCTTCGGCCTGGAACCCCGGGTGGCCATGCTGTCCTACTCCACCGGCGGCTCGGGGCGCGGGGCGGATGTCGACAAGGTGCGCCGAGCCACCGAGATGGTGCGCGAGCGTGATGCCGACCTGCTGGTGGAGGGCCCGATCCAGTACGACGCGGCCGTCGACCCGGACGTCGCTGCCACCAAGCTCGAGCACTCCGATGTCGCCGGACGTGCCACGGTGCTCGTGTTCCCCGACCTGAACACCGGGAACAACACCTACAAGGCGGTGCAACGCAGTGCATCCGCGGTCGCCATCGGCCCCGTGCTGCAGGGGCTGCGCCGCCCGGTCAACGACCTCTCGCGCGGGGCCACGGTGCGCGACATCGTGAACACCATCTCGATCACCGCGATCCAGGCGAAGGGCTGACCATGAGCACCCGCGTCCTCGTCGTCAACGCCGGCTCCTCGTCGCTGAAGTACCAGGTCATCGACCCGCAGACGGCCGACAGCATGGCTTCTGGGGTCATCGAGCGCATCGGTGACAGCGCAGCCGCGGCCCGCCACACCACCGCTGAGGGCAGCACGACCCGGCAGGTGGACTGTGCGGACCACACCGCGGCGTTCACGGTCCTCCTCGAGCAGTTCGCACGCCACGGCCCGGATCTGGCCCAGGCCGGCCTCAGGGCTGTGGGGCACCGCGTGGTGCACGGCGGGGAGGCGTTCAGCGGCCCGGTCGTGCTCGACGACGAGGTCATCGAGACCATCCTCGGCGTGGCCGCCCTGGCCCCCTTGCACAACCCGGCCAACGTGCAGGGCATCACCGGGGCCCGCGAGATCCTCACCGACCTGCCGCACGTCGCGGTGTTCGACACCGCCTTCCACGCCACCATCCCCCCGGCCGCCCGTGAGTATGCCGTCCCGGCTCGCTGGCGCCGGGAGTACGGGGTGCGCAAGTACGGCTTTCACGGCACCTCGCACGCCTATGTCTCGCGCAGGGTCGCCGAGCTGCTCGACCGACCCCTGGGCGAGGTCAACTCCATCGTGATCCACCTCGGCAACGGCGCCTCGGCATGCGCTATCGCGGGCGGTGCCAGCGTCGACACGTCGATGGGTCTCTCGCCCACCGACGGACTCGTCATGGGTACGCGGACCGGAGACCTCGACCCTGCGGTGCCCGGGCACCTGGCCCGGGTCGCAGGCCTGTCGGTGGAGGAGTTCAGCCGGGCTGTCAACGGCGACAGCGGTCTGCTCGGGATGACCGGCAGCAGCGACTTTCGCGAGGTCATGACCAGGATGGACGCCGGTGACGAGGCTGCCGCCACGGCATACCAAGTGGTGGTGCACCGGATCGTGCGTCACGTCGGCGCGCTGGCCGCTCCGCTGGGCCGCCTGGATGCCATCGCCTTCACCGCCGGAATCGGCGAGAACAACGCCCGCCTGCGCGCCGACGTGTTGCGGCGCCTGTCTCTGCTCGGCCTGGCCGTCGACGAGGCGGCCAACGACTGCGTCACCGGCGAAGCCCGGATCAGCCCCGTCGGCACGGTCGCCGCGTTCGTGATCCCGACCGACGAGGAGTACGAGATCGCTCGTCAATGCGCGGACCTGTTGGGGCTGCAGTGACAGACTTCGCCCATGGCGACGGGGACGTGTCCGCACCGGCACCGGGAGTGCGCGGACGTTGAGCGGGAACGGTGGAACACCGCCCCCAACCTGATCACGCTCATCCGGACCGCCGTGGCGGTCTTCCTCGCCCTGGCCGCGGCATCCCATGAGTCCTTGACGCTGGTCCTGGTCGCGACCGCCGTCTACTGGGTGGGCGACATGGCCGATGGCGCGGTGGCGCGATGGCTACACCGCGAGACCCGCACGGGTGCGGTGCTGGACATCGCCTGCGACCGTGCCTGCGCCGGCGCCATCTACGTGGGGCTGGTCTGGCTCATGCCGCAGATGTGGCTCCCGATCGCGGTCTACCTGCTCAGCTTCGGTGTGCTCGACCTGATGTTGTCGCTGGCCTTCCTCCGTTTCCCCCTGGCCAGCCCCAACTACTTCTACCTTGCCGACCCCACGATCTACCGCTACAACTGGTCGCGAGTCGCCAAAGGGCTCAACTCGGCGCTGTTCCTGGCGGTGGTCGTGCTGGTGGGCGTCCCGGCCGTCGCGCTGGCTCTGGCCTGTCTGCTGTTGCTGCTCAAGGCGGTGAGCCTGCACCTGCTCGCCGCGCTCCCGCTGCCGGCTCCCGACCAGGACTGCGCCCGCGCCTTGCGCAGCGAGCGCCCGGCCGCCTCTCCGTGACGCTGCTGCTGACCTTCCTGACCTGCGTGGTCTCTGCGCTGGTCCCGTTGGTCAACGCCGAGGCCTACCTCGTCGCGGTCAGCCTGAGCTCCAGTAGGGCGGGTCTGTGGGGCCTGGCCTTCGTGGGCGCTCTGGGCCAGACGGTGGGCAAGGTCATCTGGTACGAAGCGGCACGACAGTCCCTGTCGTGGGGGTGGGTCCGGCGCCGGCTGGAGACACCGAAGCGCCAGGAGGCGCTCGTCCGATGGCGAGGCCGATTCGCCGAGCGACCATGGATGCCGATCAGCGTGCTGTTCCTCTCGGCCAGCGTCGGTCTGCCACCCCTACTGATCATCGCCGTGCTGGCCGGCCAGCTGCATGTGTCCCGGGTGGGCTTCGTCGTCACCGTGTTGGTCGGTCGCACCCTGCGGTTCGCCGCCATCCTCGGCGGGCTCGACTGGGTGAGCGAGCTGCTGGGTCGTCTCGGTTAACCCTCCGCGGCGTGCGCAACCTGGCTCATCGGTCCCCAGAGGAACGCCAACGCGACCAGCGAGCCGCCGAAGGCGAACCAGAAGGCACTCAGCACACCCCACTGACCTGCCACCCAGCCGCCGATCAACGTCCCGATCGCTAGCCCGCCGAGGGATCCGAGCATGTAGACGCTGGTCACCCGCCCCAACATGTCATCGGGCACCGCTCGCTGCCGCACCGTGGTCGACGTGGTCCCCCACACCGTCGCGTGCACCCCGAACGCGAAGAAGACGAAGCAGGCCAGCGTGAAGGAGTGGGTCAGCGCCAGGATCGCGTGTGTCGAGGTCTCCAGTGCCAGTCCGGTGCGCAGCAACGCGGCATAGGTGAAGCGGGCCTCCAACCGCTCGTACAGCGCAGCCCCGGCCACTCCTCCGAGAGCCAGCACGGTCAGTAGCACGCCGAACCCGACGTCGCCGACGCCGAGCTGATCCTGGACGTACAGCACGTAGACGCCGAAGACCGCACCGAAGGTGACGTTGAAGATGGTGATCATCAGGGCGAGGGTCCGCACCGGAGGATGCCGCCACAGCCACGCCGCCCCGGCCCGGGTCTGCTGCCACACCGAAGCCTGGTCCTCCGGTCGCTCCGGGGCAGGAACGGCCATCCTGCTCACCAACACGGCTCCCAGCAAGGCCAGCACCGCCCCGGCACCGAAAGCGCTCCATGAGGCCAACGCGAAGAGCGCAGCCCCCACTGGGGGGCCGATCATCTGGTTGGTCACCATCGCGCTGCCGAAGATGCGTGCGTTGGCGACGCCCAGGTCGTCGCGCGGCACAACGGCCACGGTCAGCGTGGACGCCGCGTTGTCGGCGAACGTCTCGGCGGTCCCGAGCGCAAAGAAGACGGCGTAGATCACGGCGAGGCTGACGGCGTCGGTGAGCGCGAAGATCGCGAGCGCGGCCAGGACCAACGCCCTCAAGACATCGGCGGCGATGACCAGAAGGCGGCGGTCGACCCGGTCGACCACGGTGCCCGCCAGCAGACCGAACACCAGCCACGGCACACGCTGGGCGAACACGGCCAGCGAGATGGCCAAGGGGTCCCGGGTCAACGACGCGACCAGCAACGGCCCCGCCGCCAACAAGACCCCGTCACCGAGGTTTGTGGCGCTGGAGGCGGCGAACAGCCACCGGAAGTCGCGGCCCAGCCTCGCGGGCAGGAGTCGCTCCAGCACTCAGCGACCCTAGCCTGCGTAGGGTGAGGCGCACGAGCGGTCATCGCTCTGTCGACAACCAGGCCACACGGGAGAAGGAACCATCACCCGGCGATTCGAAGTGCTCTGCGCCCAGGACACGGATCTGGGTGAGATCAGCCTGCGTCGCCGTCTCGAGCCGGTCACCGGCCGATGCATCTACGAGGCCAAGCTCGGCGAGGAGTTCTTGATGTCGAGCTTGTTCACCGCCGCCGAGGAGGCGATGGCTGACCTTGCCCTGGACCGTCTGGACCCCGCGCCGGAGGGTTCACGGTCGGTCCTCGTCGGAGGATTGGGGCTCGGCTATACCGCTGTCGCTGCGCTGCGGCATCCGGCGGTGGGTTCGCTCACCGTCATCGAGGCCCTGTCGCCCGTCGTCGAATGGCACGAGCGACGTTTGCTGCCGTGCTCAGACGAACTGTTGGACGACACGCGCACTCAGGTGGTTCACGCCGACTTCTTCGCCACCGTGGCGGCCGGCACCGTGGCTGCCCACTCCACCTTCGCCTCCAGCGACGCAGGTGAGCAGGATGGGAATGGCTACGATGCCGTCCTGGTGGACATCGACCACGCTCCGGACCACCTGCTGCACGAGCGACACCAGGGCTTCTACTCCGTCGAAGGGCTGCGCCTGGTGCGCGAGCTGGTGCGGCCCGGTGGCGTCTTCGCTCTCTGGTCGGACCGGGCACCCCACCCGCAGTTCACCGCCCGGCTGGGCGAAGTGTTCGGCGTCGTCGACGCCGAGGTCGTCACCTTCGCGAACCCTCTGACCCGCTCCGAGTCCGCCAACACCGTCTACCTCGCAGCAGCGGGCCAGCGATGAACCGTCGCTGGGACCTCGTCGTTCTGGGCGGCGGTACGGCTGGGATCGTCGGTGCGAAGGTGGCGGCGGGCTTCGGGGCACGAGTTCTCGTGGTGGAGTCCGCACGTACCGGGGGCGACTGCCTGTGGACCGGCTGCGTGCCGTCGAAGGCCCTGCTGGCGGCCGCGCACGCTGCTTCAGCTCATCGCAACGGTGGCCGGCTCGGCGTCGCCGCCGCTGAGCCCGCGGTGGACTTCACAGCGGTGATGGAGCACGTGCGGTCGGCCATCGCCACGATCGAGCCGGTCGACTCCCCGGAGTCGCTGCGATCGGCCGGTGCCGAGGTGCTGCACGGTTACGGCGTGCTGACCGGCCCCTCGACGATGCAGGTCACCGCCTCAGCCAGCGGCCAGGGCCAGCGGGACGAAGCCGTGATCCACGACGTGGAGTTCGAGCAGCTGCTGCTGGCCACCGGCGCCTCCCCGACCGTCCCCCCGCTCCCCGGTCTGTCCGAGTGCGAACCGCTGACCAGCGAGACCGTGTGGGACCTGACCGAGCTCCCGCGCCGGTTGGCTGTGCTGGGCGGAGGGAACATCGGAGCAGAGCTCGGTCAGGCGTTCGCACGCCTGGGCGCGTCGGTGACACTGGTGGAGGGCGCCCCGCGACTGTTGCCCCAGGAGGAGGCCAAGGCCGCAACCGTGCTGCGGGATGCACTGCAGGCCGACGGCGTGTCCGTGCGGACCGGTGCCGCCGTCATCGCCGTGCAACCCAGTGGCGGCTCCGGCGCCGGGGCGCTGCGGTTGGACGATGAGAGCACGGTGCCGTTCGACCGCCTCCTGGTCGCCGTGGGCCGCAGCCCGCGGACCAGTGGCATCGGTCTCGAGCACGCCGGCGTGGAGGTCGACGAGCACGGCATGATCGTGGTGGATGAGCTCCTGCGCACCACCAACCCGCGCGTCTGGGCCGCCGGAGATCCCAGCGGGCATCCCCAGTTCACCCACCTCGCCGGTGTGCACGGAAGCACCGCCGCCTCCAACGCCGTGCTCGGCACTCGACGGAAGGCGACGACGACCGTCCCGAGGGTCACCTACACCGACCCCGAGATCGCCGGCGTGGGTCTCACTGCGGAGCAGGCAGGGCCCGGACACCGCACCCATGTCGTCGAGCACACCGACGTCGACCGAGCGGTCGCCGAACAGCGCACCGAGGGCTATGCAGCCATCGTGGTCGACAGACGCGGCACCGTGCTCGGCGGCACCGTGGTCGGCCCGCGCGCCGGGGAGAGCCTGGGCGAGCTGACGCTCGCCGTCAGCATGGGGCTGAAGACCCGGGACCTGGCCGGAGTGGTCCACCCCTATCCGACGTGGAACGACGGTCCCTGGAAGGCGGCCCTCGACGACGTGAGCCAACAGCTCGAGTCGGCGATCCCCTCCCGGGCCATCGCTGTCCTCTCGCGGGCCCGGTCCGCCTGGCTGCGGGTACGACGCTCTACGCGGCGGTAGCCGCTGGCCCTACCCGGAGGGCGGTGGCGCGCTGAGGATGCGGTAGCCGCTGACCATACGATGGGCCGCGCTGAGCCCGACCACCACAGCCCAGACCCACGCGATCTGCTCGGCCCAAAACGGCAGCAGCAGCCACAGGCTGTGCACGGCGATGGTCTCGGTGCCTTCGGCGAGCCCACCAAGAAAGCTGAACGAGCGGCCGTCGTCGAGCCGGTGCCCGGTGCGTTCGGCCACCGAGGAGAAGGCCAGGAACGCAGTCCCGTTGACGTAGTAGGCCAACAGCACCAGCGCGAAGGGCAGCCATGACGCCTCGTAGCCGCCGACACCCACCGGCGCGGTCACTCCCAGCGCCACCCCGATGACCGTGGCCCCGTAGACCACGAAGTCCGCGGTGATGTCGACGAAGCCACCGGCCTCATGCTGAGCGTGACCGCGCTCCGGATACGGCCACACTGATCGGGCGCTGCGCCGCCGAGCGAGCGGACCGTCCAGCCCGTCACAGACCCGGGAGAGGACCCACAGCCCGAGCGCGAGGCCCCACGCCTGCCACCCGGCTGCCACGGCGCTGCCGAGCCCCACTACGAGTCCGGCGACACTGATCCGGTTGGGCGTCACCCAGTGCCGGTCCAGCACGGCTGCGGCGCGGCGCAAGGGTGCGTCCAGCCACGCCCGCATCGAGGCATCCAGCATCAGTGATGCCCATCCGGCGAGGACGGGTCCGAGCGGGGGGTGGGTGCATCGTCGGTGTCCTCAGCGCCGCCGGGCGAGCGCCTCTGCAGGAGCACGTAGCCCACGACGATGAGGGCCACGACCCCCGCGAGTGCCCACAACAGCCGGGCCGGGTCCTGCAGTCCGGACGCGCCGACCTGGACGTACAGCACGACCGCCGGAACGATGCCGACTGCGGTGCCGAGCACATAGGGCACCAGGGGTACGCCGGTAGCCCCGGCCACGTAGTTCACGGCCATGAAGGGGGCCACGGGCATCAGCCGAATGGTCAGGATGGGCACGAACCCGGTCCCCTGTAGGTAGCGCCACACCGATGACCGATGTTGTTCGATCACCGGCTGGAGGGCCGGCCGGATCGTGCTCCTGGCCAGGAAGAAGCCCGCGAGCGACCCGAGCATGGCACCGACCCACACCACGACCACTCCCCATAGGCCACCGAAGACCGCGCCGGCGAGCACGGTGAACAGCCCCAGGGGCACCGGCAGCAGGCTGAGCACGGCGTACAGCGCCACGAAGACCAGCGGCCCCCAGACGCCCGCCTGGGCGACCCGTCGCCGCACCGCCTCGGGCTCGAGCCACCCGGCCCGGTAACCGAACCAGAGGGCGCCCAACAAGACCAGCACGAGCACGAGCCGTACCAGCCATGTCCGTGTGCCGACGGGCACTGCCATCGGCCCTCCCCTGGTCGCGGCCTATCCTCATCTGCAGCCGGGCCTTGCGCCTGGCGTCCACCGGGGAGCCGGATGACGACCGGTTGGGCCGGCAGCCGGTGGACTCACGGTCGGTTTCCCAGCCCGGCCGCATGTCCGCCCTTCGCGAAGGAGTCTAGTGACCACCCTTCCTACCCCGCTGCGACGCCGCGTCGTGCTCGGGTGCCTCACCTGCGTAGCGGTCGTGTTCGCCGCCTGTGCACCTCCCGAACCCCGCGGCGAGGGGTCGTCACCGGACGCGCAGTCCTGGAGCGAGATCACCGAGCAGGCCCAGGGCCAGGAGGTCTCGCTGTGGATGTGGGGTGGGGACCCGGCAGGGAATGCCTACGTCGACCAGGAGCTGATCCCTGCGGCGCGTGAGGCCGGGGTGAGGCTGCGCCGGGTACCGGTCGCGGACACCAAGGACGCCGTCAACCGGGTCCTCACCGAGGTGCAGGCGGGGGTCGACGACGGCGAGGTGGACCTGGTCTGGGTGAACGGCGACAACTTCGCCACCGTGCAGCAGGCCCAGGGGTGGCGCTGCGGCTGGGCCGGCGACCTGCCGAACGCCGAGTTCCTCGACCCTGACGACCCCCTGCTGGAGACCGACTTCGGAGTACGGACACGCGGGTGCGAGTCACCGTGGCACAAAGCGCAGTTCGTCTTCGTTTACGACTCCGAGCGGGTCACGAGTCCGCCGACGTCCATGGACGGCCTGCTGCGCTGGGCCGAGGGCCATCCGGGCCGGTTCACCTACCCAGCGCCGGGAGACTTCACCGGCTCGGTCTTCCTGCGCGAGGTGCTCTACGACACCTCCGGGGGCGTCGAGCACGTGCCACTGATGTTCGCGCAGGACGCCTACGACTCCCTCGCACCCCCCACGTATCGGCGGCTTGAGGCTCTCGAGCCCTCGCTGTGGCGCGAGGGGGAGACCTACCCCCGTGACATCGCGGCCCTCGACCGGCTGTTCGCCGACGGGCAGGTCGACTTCACCATGACCTACGGACCGGCTACCTTGACCGCCCAGGTGGCCAACGGGACGTTCAGCGAGAGCACCCAAGTGCTGACCCTGCAGGAGGGCACGGTGGGCAACGCCAGCTTCCTGGCGCTTCCGGTCACCTCCGGCCAGCCCGAGGGGGCGAAGGTGGTCGCCAACCTCGCCCTCTCCCCCGAGCAGCAGGTCGCCAAGGCCGACCCCGAGGTCTGGGGCCAGTTCACCGTGCTCGACCGGTCCCGACTCCCTCGGCAGGCTCAGCAGGCCCTCGACGAGCTACCACAGTCCCCGGTCGTGCCCGAGTACGAAGTGCTGTCCGAGAACGCCAAGCCGGAGCTGTCCGCCGAATGGGTCCCGGCCCTCGACGAGGGGTGGCGGCGGCAGGTGCTGGGCGACCGGTGACCAAGCTCGCGGCGCTGGTGGCGGCCGGGCTGACCGCCACGGTGCTCACCGCCTCCATCCTCGCCCTGGCGCTGACCTCGACCGGTCTGATGCCGCTGGTCGGGCAGCCCGAGGCCTCGCTCGACGCCTTCACCGCGATCGAAGGAGACCTGCTGGCATCCACCCGAGAGAGCCTGGTCATCGCGGCCGCCTCGACCACGCTCGCCGCGGTCATCGGACTGTGCGTGGCGCTCTTCCTGCTCGCCAGTCCGCCCGGTTCGCGGCTGGTGGCCACCACCACGAGCGCGCCGGTGCCCATCGCGCACATCGTGGCCGCGGTCTCCTTCGCCCTGCTGCTCTCCGATGCCGGACTGCTCAACCGACTCAGCGGCGTGCAGACCACGGCCTGGCCCGCCGTCGTGGCCGGACCCTGGCCGGTGGCCTCTGTCCTGACCTTTGCGTGGAAGGAGTCGGCCTTCGTCGCGCTGGTGGTCACCGCCTCGCTCGGCCCCGCCGCTCGCGACTACGGCGAGGTCGCCGCCCTCCTCGGCGCCGGGAGGTGGAACCAGGTGCGGCGGGTGCTGGTGCCGTTGGCACTGCCCGCATGGGGAGCAGCGTGCGCCATCGTCTTCCTGTTCACGCTCGGCTCCTACGAGGTCGTCTGGTTGCTCGGCCAGGCCTACCCCGAGCCCCTTCCCGTGACGGCATACCGCCTCTTCACCTCGGTCGACCTGCAGGCGAGGCCGCAAGCCGCCGCCGTGGCGCTCACGACTGTGGCCCTGGCCCTGGCCGCCGCCGTGGCCAGCGTGTCCGTGCTCCGTCGCAGCGGGGTCGCCCGGTGAGGCGGGGGTGGGGAAGGCGGCTGCTCGGCATGCTGCTCGTGCTGTGGTTCGCGCTGCCCTTGGCACCGATCCTGGTGTGGTCGTTCGCCGACCAATGGAGCTTTCCTGCCGTCGTGCCGCAACAGTGGGGCCTGCGCGGATGGGGTCTGGCCGGTGAGGCGGGGATGCTCGCGGCGCTGGCACGGTCGGTGCTCCTCGGCGGCGTCGTCGCGCTGCTGTCCGTGACGTTGGGGCTCGGGGCAGCGCGCACGCTGGCCTGGCAGCGTGCAGAGCGCGGGTCCCGGTGGCGCTTCGCGTTCGGGGTCCTGATTCTTGCGCCCGTGGCTTTGCCCCCCTTCGCCCTGGCCATGGGCTTGGACGTGCTGCTGCTGCGCCTGCAGGTGCCAGGCGCGGTGGCGCTGACCTTGCTGCTCACCGTGTTCGCCCTGCCCTACACGACCTATACCTTGCGGGCCGGCTTCCTGTCCCTGGACGCCGAGATCGAGGACCAGGCGCGCATGCTGGGAGCCGGCCCCACCCGCACATTTCTGACGGTGACCCTGCCGGCCCTGGCTCCGGCCCTGCTTCCCGCGACGTTCCTGGCCTTCCTGATCGGGTGGAGCGACTACATCGTCACGGTGGTCATCACCGGGGGTCAGTTCACCACGCTGCCCGTGCTGCTCGGCTCGGCCGCCTCGCGCACCGGCAACGAGTCGCTGCTCGGTGTGCTCTCGCTCGTCTCGGCCGCCCTCCCCCTCGCCGTGCTCCTGCTCGGCGGGTCCATCATGAGACGCACGACCGCTCGTGAGATCACCGTGGAGGAGGGCCATGTCGGCTGAGCTGGTGCTGGACCGGTTGACCTACCGCCACCCCGGTAACCGTGAGGACGCCGTGCAAGGCCTCAGCCTGACCGTGCCGGCAGGGTCCATGCTTGCCCTGCTGGGCGCCTCGGGATCGGGCAAGTCGACCACCCTGCGGCTGACCGGAGGGCTGGTCACACCCCGATCCGGCGATGTCAGGCTGGACGGAGCCAGCCTGGCTGGAGTCGCTCCGCAGCGCCGGGGTATGAGCATGATGTTCCAGAAGCCCTTGCTGTTTCCGCACCTGTCCGTCGTCGACAACGTCGCGTTCGCCGACCGGGTCGCCGGTCTCTCTCGGCGCCAGGCGCGCCACAACGCCGCCCGCTACCTCGACCTGGTGCACCTGTCGGAGCTGGCGTCCCGACGCTCCAGGGAGCTCTCCGGGGGCCAGGAGCAGCGCGTCGCCCTCGCCCGCGCCTTGGCGGTGGCCCCTCAGGTGCTGCTGCTCGACGAACCGTTCGGGGCGCTGGACACCGCGGTGCGCGAGTCGATGTACGACCTCCTCGAGGAGGTTCGGGCCGTCGTGGAACCGACCATCGTGCTGGTCACCCACGACCTTGCCGAGGCCTCCCTGGCCGATGAGGTCGCGGTGCTCTGCGACGGTCGGGTGCTGCAGAAGGGCACAGTGCGCGCCTTGCACGAGGCGCCTGCCACGGTGGACGTCGCCCGGCTGCTGGGTGGCTTCACCGAGCTGGCCGGCACGGTCCGCAACGGGATGCACCTCAGCCCCGCTGGGCGCGTGTCCCTACCCGACCACTGCCGCGTGCCGGACGGGCCGGCCACCGTGCTGCTACACAGGCAGGCCGTGCGGGTGCAAGCGGTGGATCGGGAGTCCCGACCGGACGTCGATGACGACGGCGCGACCCTCGCGGCGCTGGTGACCCGCGTCCGCTCTGCCGGGCTGCATCGACGCCTCAACCTGGCGCTGGCGCCGGACTCGCAGCAGGCGGATGCTGCGCCCACTCTGGAGGCCGACATCGGGACCGACGCCGATGCCGCTGAGCGGCTCATTCCCGGCGACCGGGTCGTCGTACGGATCGTGGGCCCCGGCCCGTGGGCCGTCGCCGGGGTCGAGCCCTCGGCCCGGCAGCACCCCGGCGTTCAGGACGATCTCGGGCATACGGGCGCTTTCACCGCCGGGCCCGCGTGAGGTGTTCCCCCGCTACGTATGTCCACGACGCCGACGCGCTCGCTCTCGGGTGGAGCCGGTCGCGCGTTTTACTTCTTTGCGGGTGTAACTTGGCGCTATTTTTACTTGATGACAACGCTTTCCGTAGCAGGGATCTGAGAAACTAAGGAGCAGTCTGCGTCTTCGCAAGAAGGCATCTTGGTCTCGGGGGCCCATCACCATTCGGCCCCTTTTGTCATGCTCTTCAATGTCCCTGGAGATTTTCTATGCGCCCCATGCGACACATCATTGCCGGAATCATCATTCCTGTTGTGGCCTCGGCCGGACTGCTTTCGTCTGGCACGGCCCTGGCCCTCGACACACCGGCAGCCCCCTCCCCCGCACCCGCGGAGCCGACATCCGGCGAGGCCTCCCCCGACCCGGTCGAGGTCGCCCTGGACGACGCGGACCAGGACGGCGCGTGGACGGCGAGCACCAGCACGGACGCGGGTGTGAACATCGTGGGTCTGACCTGGTCGGACCCTGCCGGGCAGGAGTCCTCCGGAACGGCGCGGCTGCGTACCCGCGCGAGCGGGGAGAAGGCCTGGGGCCAGTGGTCGGAGATGGTCGTGACCGGCACCGAAGTCTCGACCGGCACCGACGGTGACCTAGTGCTCGGTGCCGTGGACCTAGAGGTGGAGGCCAGCCCCGGTTCACCGGTCGAGGCCGTCACGCTCACCGTGTGGAGCTCACCCGAGCGCAGCAGCGACGCCTCCCCCGAGCTGGCACTACGGACTGACGGCAGCCAGCTCGGCTCCGGCGAAAGCGGCACTGCGACAGAGCATTCGATGGCGGTGACCTCACCGGCAGGGCCGGTCATCAACACGCGCACCCAATGGGGAGCCGACGAGTCGCTGCGGAAGTGGAGCCCGAACTATCTCCAAGGCAGCAAAGGGGTGACCATCCACCACACGGCGGGAACCAACAGCTACACCCGCAGCCAGGTGCCGGCCATCCTGCGGGGGATCTACCGCTACCACGCCGTGACCCGTGACTGGGGTGACGTCGGTTACAACCTGTTCGTGGACAAGTACGGCCGTGCGTGGGAGGGCCGCCGGGGAGGCCCGGAGACTGCGTTGCGCGCCGCCCATTCGCTGGGGATGAACTACACGACCTCCGGCATCGCGCTGGTCGGCGACTACAGCAGCACCGCCGTGCCCCGCGCGGCCTTCGACGGCCTCGCCCAGCTCACCTCGTGGAAGCTGCTCAACCACGGGGTTTCGAGGACGGGTAGCTTCACCCACACCAACGAGGAACAGGGGTGGACACGCACCCTGAGGACCATCCATGGCCATCGCGACACCTTCGGCACGGCCTGCCCCGGGCAGCGCTTCTACAGTCGGATGTCCGAGTTCCGGAGCAAGGTTCGCTCCTTCAACCAGCAGGCCCGAGCGATACAGCGAGTCTCCGGCACCGACCGTTACGGGACGGCCGCAGACGTGGCCCTCGCCTCCCACCCGTTCGGCGCCGAGACCGTCTACCTTGTCCGAGGGGACTCGGCCATCGAAGCCCTGACCGTGGGCCCGTCCGCCGCCCTGAAGGACGAGGCGCTGTTGCTGACCGGCAGCCGCAGCATCCCTTCCAGCACGGCGGCCGCCCTCAAGGCCCTGCGGCCCAAGAACGTCGTGCTGATCGGCGGTCCGAAGCGGATCGCGAGTGACGTCTGGTACCGGGCGTCAGCCCTGACGTCCGCCCGCGTGACCCGGATAGAGCAGCCGAGCCGGTACCACCTGGCAGAACACATGGCCCAGCGGTGGCAGTCCTCGGATGTCGTGTACGTCACCTCGGGGCTCCAGGCCGACGACGCACTGTCCGGATCGGCTGCCGCGGCGCACGACGAGGCTCCGCTGCTGCTCTCGCAGATCAGCGTGCTGCCCACGACCACCCGGCGAGAGCTGGAGCGGCTGCGGCCGAGCGAGGTCTTCGTCCTCACAGGTCCGAAGTGGGTCGAGGGGGCGGTGCTCACGCAGATCCGGGAAGCGGCGCCTCAAGCAACTGTGCGTCGCCTCGCCGGCAGCGATCGCTACGCCACCTCCGCGACCATCGTGCGGGCGCGCTTCGAGGACAGCCGCCGTGCGTTGTTGACCAACGGGTCGGCGAGCTTGGATGCCGCAGCCGGCACCCAGTTCGCGCACGCCAGTGACAGCCCCGTCCTGCTCGCCCGGCGTACGTGCCAGCCGCGGGTCATTGCTTATGCGGCTAACTACCTGGACACCTCGCTGCATGTCATGCTCGGCGGCACCGGGGTCCTGACGGACAGTAGCGCCACGCGGATGTGCCGCTGACCGAACGGTGGCGCCGTGGGGCGTGTGGGTGGCCGTTGGCGCCACACCAGAGACAATCGGTGCATGAGCTCGCTGGATCTGCACACCCCCCGCCGGTTGGCCGTCACCGTGGTGGCCGTCCTTGTGGCCTACTACTTCGCCCCCGTCGACGTGGGGGGCTCGGTGCTCGTGCTCAACCTGTTGGTGAGCCTGCTCGCGATCGCGCTGTGCGGCTACGTCGTGCGGGCGTTGGTGCTCACCTACCTCGACGACGCCACCGACCACGGCGCCTTCGGCACGCTGGCGGCGCTGCTCATCGTGGTGGTGGTGCTGTTCGCCCTGAGCTACTACCTGCTCGAGCACCTCAGCCCGGGGCAGTTCACCGGCCTGTCCAACCGCACCGACGCGCTGTACTTCGCGATGACCACGCTGACGACCACCGGCTTCGGTGACATCCACGCCGAGGGTCGCCTGGCTCGCCTCCTGGTGACCGGCCAGATGTTCTTCGACCTCGCGTTCCTGGCCACCGTCGGCGCCATCGCGAGCAGCCGTCTGGGGGTCAGGCTGGCCCGGCGACGAGCTGAGTGAAGGCTTCCTTCCTGTGGTGGCTCAGGCGATGACGGGCACCGACTCCATCGCTTCCTCGATCCGCGACTGGGACAGCTCCAGGTCGACCATCTCACCCGACAGATACTGCTCGTATGAGCCCAGGTCCAGGTGGCCGTGCCCGCACAGCGCGGTGAGGATGACCTTCTCCTCGCCGGACTCCTTGCACGCGAGCGCCTCGCGGATGGCCTCGGCCAAGGCGTGGGTGGGCTCTGGAGCGGGCACGATCCCCTCGCTCTTGGCGAACTGTAACGCCGCGGAGAAGCACTCGGTCTGAGGGATCGAGGCGGCGCTGACCAGACCCTGCTCGTACAGGTGCGAGACCAACGGACTCATCCCGTGGTAGCGCAGTCCGCCGGCGTGAATGGGCTCGGGGATGAAGTCGTGGCCAAGCGTGTGCATCTTCATGAGGGGGGTCATCCCGGCGGTGTCACCGAAGTCGTAGCGATACTGGCCCTGCGTCAGGGTGGGGCACGCCGCCGGCTCCACGCAACGGATCTCCGGGTCCATCTTCCCAGCCAGCTTCTCGCGCAGGAACGGGAAGGACAGGCCACCGAAGTTCGAGCCGCCCCCGGTGCAGCCGACCAGCAGGTCAGGGGTCTCCCCCACCTTGGCCAGCTGGAGCAGCGCCTCCTCACCGATGATGGTCTGGTGCAGCAGCACGTGGTTCAGGACCGATCCCAGCGCATACCGCGTGGAGGGGTCGGCCACGGCCATCGAGACCGCCTCGGAGATCGCGATACCGAGCGAGCCGGGATGGTCGGGGTCCTCGGCGAGCAGTGACCGCCCGAACTCGGTCACCTCGGACGGGCTGGAGTGCACCGTCGCGCCCCAGATCTGCATCATCGTGCGGCGGTGCGGCTTAGCACGGTAGGAGGCACCCACCTGCCATACCTCGCACTCCATCCCGTACTGGGCGGTCGCGAAGGCCAGCGCGCTGCCCCACTGGCCGGCACCGGTCTCGGTGGTCAGCTTGGTGATGCCTTCGGCGTGGTTGTAGTACGCCTGGGGCACGGAGGTGTTGGGCTTGTGTGAGCCCGCCGGGCTGACGCCCTCGTACTTGTAGTAGATGCGGGCCGGGGTATCGAGCAGCTGCTCCAGGCGCCGAGCGCGGAACAGGGGGCTGGGGCGCCACAGCCGGTAGACGTCCAGCACCCCGCCGGGAATGTCGATGTAGCGCTCGGTGGTCACCTCCTGCTCGATGAGGGCCATCGGGAAGAGCGGCGCGAAGTCGTCGGGACCCGCAGGCTGGTGGGTTCCGGGGTGCAGAGCCGGCGGTGGTCGCTCCTGGAGGTCGGCGATGAGGTTGTACCACTGGGTGGGCATCTCGGACTCATCGAGGAGGATCTTGCTCGGCAGCGCTTCACGGGCGGTCATGGGCGTCACCCTAAGCGACCGGCATACGGTGGGTCTGTGACGGACTCAGCGGCGCTGCAACTGGCGGTGGGGCAGTTCTCCCCCACCGAGGATGTCGAGAGCAACCTGGACACCATCGAGGCGTTGGTCGGCGAGGCGGCCCGTGACGGTGCGGACCTGCTCGTGCTGCCCGAGTATGCGGTGTTCACAGCACCGAAGATGGACGACCGGTTCGTGGACTCGGCCCAGCCGCTGGACGGTGCTTCCGTGTCACGGCTGGCCCGAGTGGGTCATGCGCACGGGATCGTGGTGATCGTGGGGGTCAACGAGCCGGCGGGCGACGGCCGCATCCACAACGCCCTCGTCGCACTGGCCGGAGGCCAGATCACCGCGGTGTACCGCAAGGTGCACCTCTACGACGCCTTCGGCTTCACCGAGTCCGACCGGGTGGAGGCCGCCGATCCGGCGGCCCCCGAGCTGTTCAAGGTCGGCGGGTTCCACGTCGGCATGCAGACCTGCTACGACCTGCGCTTTCCCGAGGTGTCGCGGACGCTGGTCGACGCCGGAGCCGACGTGCTCGCGATCCCGGCCCAGTGGGTGCCGGGAGCACTGAAGGAGTACCACTGGAACACCCTGCTGCGCGCCAGGGCCGTGGAGAACACGGTCTTCGTCGCCGCGGCCGGCCAGGCGCCGCCGACGGGAGTGGGCAACAGCGTCGTCCTCGACCCGATGGGGGTGGCTATGGCTTCGCTCGGGGAGGGCTGGGGGCTGGCCATGAGCAGGCTCGAACGGAACCGGCTCGAGCACGTGCGCACGGTGAACCCGGCGCTGTCGCTGCGGCGCTATGCCGTGGTTCCGTGCCGTAGCCAGCGCGGCTAGCCTCCTGCCAGGGGCCCGTCGAACTCCGTAGCCCGCCAGATCTCGAACCGGTTGTTGTCCTGCGCGCCGTCGTAGTCGTAGAAGCCCGTCTGGGGTGGGCGCGCCTCGATGCTTCTGGTGGTGTCGGGGTCCCACACCATGGCGACGTGGCCGATCTCGTCGGGCCCGCGATAGTCGTCCCAGAACACGAGGTCGCCGGGTTGCTCCCGCCCCGGTCGGATCGCGACGCCGTTCCCCTCGGCCATCCAGTCACGCTGCGCCCGGGCAGTCCGCGGCATCCGGATGGACACGGCGGCGTAGGCGTGACGGACAAAGCTGGAGCAGTCCCAGACCTCCGGGCCGTCGGCCCCCCAGTCGTACGGCTCGCCCCGCTCGTCGTGGGCGGTGGTCAGCAGGATGGCGAGACGGTGTCGGGACGAGCCCTGCGGCGCACCACCGCTCTGCTGCTCACCGAGCAGCTCGGTCACCGGTGTGCTGGGGGCTTGGTCCTCCCAGCTCCGCCCGCACCCGGACAGCACCAGAAGCGCGGCCGTGCCTAGGGCGACGCCACGCCATCGTGCAGCCGCGGGCCACCTCATCTCTTGCACCATCGCCGCTCAGGCTGACACGTCGACCTGAGACCTCCGCCCAGGATGGGAGCTCGTGTATCACCGTCGCCGCCGACCACTCCTGACATCAGCGCGGCGCACCCGGTGCCGCTCGGAAGCCAGGGAGGGCTCATGGCACAGCAGACATGGAAGGTCGAGGGGCGCGTGGAGGTGCGGCACACGCTGCTCGACCTGCAGGCGATCAAAGGCGGTGCATCGCCGCTGGAGGGCATCACCGTCAAGGTTCAAGCGCGGTCCAAGGTCCCGTTCGGCTGGGGCACCTGGTCCTCGTGGGGTCAGGTGCGTACCGACGCCGACGGCGAGTTCTCCGTGACCAAGACCAGAGGCAGCGACCGCCGTCAGTTCCGCATCAGGATCCTCTTCGACGACGACCGGCTGCGGCTCAAGGAGGGCGACGAGACCACCCTGTCCTTCGGCGGCAACGGCTTCCCGGTCGATGTGAACCTCGACCTGACCGATAAGGACTGGTTCGTGATCCACGATGACCGGGACTCCGCCCCGAACGGCCGCCGGGCAGGAACCCACGACTTCGGCACCCTGCGAGCCGAGCCGATGCAGGTGCGCCGTCTGGGCGACCTGTGGGTCCTCATCGGGCTCGTGCTGGACGACCTGGACCGGATGGGCCCCGAGTTCGGGCTCGACCGCAAGCAGGTGGTGAAGTTCCCGATGGGCATCGGCAACGGTGCCGCCGGCAGCAACTCCTACTCCAACCCGGTGAACGGCACGGTCTACATCAAGCAAGGCGAGTTCGCGGCACGCACCATCATCCACGAGCTGATGCACCAGTGGGCCTACGACCGCACCAAGGGCGAGGACGGCATGGCCTGGCAGCTGGCCAAGCACCAGACCACCCACGCCCCGCGGGAGAACACGACGTTCGTCCCCTTCCACGAGGCTTTCGCCGACTGGGCCCCGTACGAGCTGCTGCGGCGCATCTCCGACCACGCGATGCTGACCTTCGCCGAGGACAACTCCGACGACATCCCGGGCCGTCCGTACTCACGGGCCCACCTCGGGGAGGTGCTGGGCAGCACGGAGCGCAGCCTCGACAACGTGGACTACACCGAGCGCGGCTGGCGCAGCCTGTTCACCCTGCTCACGTGGGACACAGTCGACACGCTCGACTTCGACCTGGACGGCGAGTTCGCCCGCGACAGTGGCCAGCCCGACTTCGGATGCCGCTCGCTGCGCACCGGTCTGACCTTCAAACAGGTGCTGGAAGCTATCAACATCCACCCCGACATCCCGGGTGCGGACACGAAGTGGCGCAACCGCGAGCTCAACTTCGACGACTTCCTCGCCCGGGCGCAGCGCGTGCACGAGCAGCTGACCGACGTCGCCGTCGCCGGCATCAAGGAGTGTCTGGACCCTCAGGCCACCGGCAGCCCGTGCGACAACGCGCCACGCACCCCGCTCACGATGGAGCGCATGCCTGGATCCCTGCGCCGAGGCTCGCGCCTGGTCAAGCCCTGACCGCCGCGGTCGGCGACGACCTGAGACCCCGCGCGAGGCTCACGCTCGCGCGGGGTCTCAGTAGCCGAAGGGCAGCTGCGCCTCGCCGTCGGTCTCGGACCAGACCGCCTTCGTCTGGCTGTACTCAGCCAGCCCGGCGGCACCGCCCCCTTCGACAGCGGCCACGTACCGGACGGTCCGTTCAGAGAGCACGCGCACAGCCTGCCAGATGAGACACCGCCCACGGAAAGTCCGACGCCTCGGAAGGTGCTGCTAAAGTTCAACCGACTTTCGAACGATGGATAGTCGCAATGGGGGGCCACTTGGCCTGAACTGTTTTCTCGGGAGGATTCATGAGTTCTACACAGCCCACGGCCTATGGGGAATCGGCGGCAGGGGGCCAGGGCCCGGCCGCGTCCGAGAAGTCTTTTATCGTCACATGGATTCTGGCCTGGTTCTTGGGTGTTTTCGGAGCCGACCGTTTCTACCTGGGTAAGGTCGGCACTGCAATCCTGAAGCTGATCACGCTCGGCGGGCTGGGAATCTGGGCCCTCATCGACCTCATCCTGGTCCTGACCGGCGTCCAGCGCGACAAACACGGCAGAAAGCTGCAGGAGTACGACCGCTACAAGAAGCTGGCCTGGGCCATTACCCTTGGGGTGTGGTTGCTGAGCGTGGTCGTGAGCCTGGTGACCGGGACATTCACCGGGAGCTAACCCCCCCTGTGCAAGGGTGACAGTCAGCCCACCGGCGCCCGCTGGGCCAGCCTCACCAGCTGCCCGGCGCTGCCGTCCAAGCGGCGGGGGCCGTTCCACAGAGCGTGCAAGCGTCGACTCAGGTCAATCCCCTTCACCGCCACCGGGCACAGGTCTCCACGCTCGACCGACCCGGCCACCGCGTAGCGGCTGAGCACCCCGGGCCCACCGCCGGCACGAACTGCCGTGCTGACGGCGGCGTTGCTGCTCAACGACAAGGCGGCCGGCTGGCTTCGGTGCGACCCGAGCACCGCGTGCAGAGTGGACTCCAGCGCGGTGCGCGTGCCGGAGCCCTGCTCACGGAGCACCAGGGCGGCATCACTGAGCTCTTGGGGCGTCAGCGGCTCGTCCCTCGTGGCCCAGGGATGGGCAGGCGGCACCACGACGACCAGGTAGTCGGTGCCGACCTGGGCCTGGTGCAGGTCCTTCGGCGGTTCGGATGACTCGATGAAGCCGACGCGGTAGGTGCCGGCACGCACACCCTCGATCACGTGCGCGGAGTTCATCACGTCGAGCGCTACCTGGGTTTCCGGGTACCGCCCCTTGAACTCGGCAAGCCACGCTGGAAGCAGATACTCAGCGATGGTCATGCTGGCGGCCACGGTGAGCGTGGCCGCCCCCTCGTGGCGCAGCGCCTCGACCCCCGCGAGCATGTCGTCGGCTGCGGTGAGCACCGTGCGCGCCCAGTCGACGATCACCGCACCGCGCGGCGTCAAGGTCGAGCCCCGGGGTGAGCGCTGCAGCAGCGGCACACCCGTGTCTCGCTCCAGTCTGGCCACCACCCGACTGGCGTTCGGCTGTGCCATGCCCACCGCCCTCGCCCCGGCACCGAGGCTGCCGCGTTCGGAGATGCTGACCATGAGCTCCAGCGCGGACAGGTCCGGCCATGCGCGACGCGACATATCACGATGGTATGGGGTGATGCCAGACCGTGGGCTACCGGCGGACGCGCACGGGCCCGAGGCTGGAAACTATGGCCCCTAGTGTCACTGGCAAGCGCACCCCGTCGGGGCGGGACGCATCCGGAGCAGCCGCCGCGAGTCGCGACCGGCTGACCCCCGGCCTGCTGCTCTGCGGCGCTGCCGTGGGTGCGAGCCTCGGCGTGACCTACCTGCTGCCGGTCGTGAGTGCCCTCCTGGTGGCCATCCTGCTGGGCGTCGTCGTCGGCAACACGGTGACACTGCCCGCCGCGACCCAGCCGGGGCTGCGGTTCGCGGCCAAACGACTCCTCAGGCTCGGGGTGGTGCGTCTGGGGTTGCAGCTGGTGCTGGCCGACATCCTCGGTCTCGGAGTCGGGATGATCGCCACCGTGGTCGCCGTCGTCACCCTCGGCATCGCCGGCACCCTGGCCGCCGGGCACGTCCTGGGGGTCAGGCCGGGTCAGCGACTGCTCATCGCGTGCGGCTTCTCCATCTGTGGCGCAGCCGCGATAGCCGCCGCGGACGGGGTGGTCGACGCCGAGGAGGAGGACGTCGTCACCGCCATCGCACTCGTGGTGATCTTCGGCACGCTCATGATCCCCGGCGTGCCCCTGGCCGCCGGTCTACTCGGGCTCTCGCAAGAGCAGGCCGGGCTCTGGGCCGGCGGCTCGGTGCACGAGGTGGCACAGGTCGTCGCGGTCGGTGGCACCCTCGGGAGCTCTGCGCTGGCTGCTGCCGTCGTGGTCAAGCTGGCGCGGGTGCTCATGCTCGCCCCCGTTCTCGCCGTGATGAGCTGGCAGCACCGGCGCCACACTCCCCCCACCGAGGGCGCGACGATCCCGCCGCTGGTGCCGTTGTTCGTGCTTGGGTTCCTCGCAATGGTGTCCCTGCGATCCTCCGGAATCCTCAGTGAGCCGATCATCCACGCGGCGCAGATCTCCCAGACCGTGCTCCTCAGTGCTGCGATGTTCGCGCTCGGATGCTCGGTGCGGCTGTCGACCATGAAACGGGTGAGCCCGCGCACGCTGGCTCTGGCTGCCGCCTCCACCCTCATTGTGGCGACCACAGCGCTCACCGGTGTACTGCTGTCCACGTGACCAGCAGCACTCTTGACAGAGTGGCCTAGCCTTCTCTTTGTTGCCAGACAACCCGATGTAGTTGCCAGACAAGCTGTCTGACTTTCTCGAGCAATCTTGACCTGATCCATTCGCCCCACGATGGGAATCGCTGATGGGAAGCTCCGCCGAAGACCGCTCCGCCC
>JBAUJO010000085.1:0-1603 GCA_049683875.1 Ornithinimicrobium sp. | reverse complement strand
CCGCCGACCGGCCGTCGCCGAGTCTGCGACGCGGCCGACGCGGGGTCGAGCAGGTCGCACATCGCGGCGCCTTCGGCGTCCCCTGGCGGCAGCGCGAGTCCTCGCCGGGCTGAGCAGCGACTCGGCATACGATCGGGGCCCGTACCCCGCCCAGCCAGGAGCCGCCCGTCCCCATGGCACGCCGCACCCGTCCCAGCGCGCAGGGCCTCGACGACGTCGAGGAGCGCATCATCGACGTCGACGTGCAGAGCGAGATGCAGGGCGCCTTCTTGGAGTACGCCTACTCGGTCATCTATTCCCGGGCCCTGCCCGACGCCCGTGACGGCCTGAAGCCGGTGCAGCGCCGCATCCTCTATGGGATGTCCGAGCTCGGTCTGCGACCGGACCGAGCCCACGTGAAGTGCTCGCGGGTCGTGGGCGAGGTGATGGGCAAGTACCACCCGCACGGCGACCTAGCCATCTACGAAGCGATGGTGCGTCTGGCGCAACCGTGGACGATGCGCCTTCCCCTGGTGGACGGTCACGGCAACTTCGGGTCGCTGGACGACGGGCCGGCGGCCTCGCGGTACACGGAGGCTCGGATGGCCTCCTCTGCGCTGCTGATGACGACGAGCCTGGACGAGGAGACGGTCGACTTCGTCCCGAACTACGACGACCAGCTGATGCAGCCGGACGTGCTGCCGGCCGCGTACCCGAACCTGCTGGTCAACGGGGCATCCGGTATCGCCGTGGGGATGGCGACCAACATGGCGCCGCACAACCTCGCCGAGGTCATCGGTGCTGCACGCCACCTGATCTCCAACCCCGACGCCGGCCTGGATGACCTGATGCGCTTCGTACCCGGGCCCGACCTACCCGCCGGGGGCACGATCGTGGGCCTCGAGGGCATCCGGGAGGCCTACGAGCATGGGCGTGGCTCGTTCAAGACCCGGGCCACCGCCCGGATCGAGAACATCACCGCCCGTCGCAAGGGCATCGTGGTGACCGAGCTGCCCTACCTCGTCGGCCCGGAGAAGGTGATCGAGCGGGTGAAGCAGCTGGTCCAGTCCAAGAAGCTGCAGGGGATCTCGGGGATCAACGACCTTACCGACCGGCACACCGGGATGCAGCTCGTCATCGAGGTCAAGACGGGCTTCCATCCCGAGGCCGTGCTCGAACGGCTCTACGCGCTCACCCCGATGCAGGACTCCTTCGGCATCAACAACGTCGCCCTGGTGGAGGGTCGACCCCGCACCATGGGCCTGCGCGAGCTGTTGAAGGTCTACGTCGACTTCCGAGTGGAGGTGGTGCGGCGCCGCACCGTCTACCGGCTAGGCCGCCGCCAGGACCGCCTGCACCTGGTCGCCGGGTTGCTTGTCGCCATCGCCGACATCGACGAGGTGATCCAGGTCATCCGCAGCAGCGACGACGCGGCCACGGCCAAAGCGCGCCTGGTCGCGGTGTTCGAGCTGACCGAGACCCAGGCCGGCTACATCTTGGACCTGCAGCTGCGCCGCCTGACGAAGTTCTCTCGAATCGAGCTCGAGACCGAGCGTGAGGACCTGGAGGGCCAGATCCGCTCGCTGCAGGCTCTGCTGGAAGACTCGACCCTGCTGCTTCAGAC
>JBAUJO010000084.1:0-6000 GCA_049683875.1 Ornithinimicrobium sp. | reverse complement strand
GCTCTGCACCCACAGGCGACCCAGGTCGTCCAGGTAGCCCACGTCGCCCGTCCGGTGCCATCCGGGCGGGCGGGCGGTGGCGTGCTGGCTGCCCCACGCGTGGTGGTACCTCTGCTTGACGTGCGGGCCGCGCACCACGATCTCGCCCAGCACGCCCGCGGCTTCGGTGAGCTGCTCGTCCGCCGCCGACCATGGGGCGATCCGCACCGTCACCCCCGCGACCGGATGACCGACGCACACGCCCCCGGCGCTCGCCTCGTCCTGCCCGGTCTGGGTCCAGTCGACCGGGCCCAACGAGCTCAGTCCGCCTCGCGCCACATCGTCAGCGGCGAGCCCGGTCGGGTCGATGGTGGCGACCGGGAGCGCCTCCGTCATCCCGTACGGCGTCTGCGTCTGCGCGTTGGGCATGAGCCGCTTGACCTGTCGCAGTAGGGAGGTGGGGACCGGCGCTCCGGCGGACAGCACCAGTCGGGGCCCGGCCAGCGCGGCCTGCTGCTCGGGCGTGAGCTCGTGCGCCGTGGCGACGACGTTGCGCAGCGCGGCGGGGGAGGCGAACACCGCCTCGGCGTCCACCGCGGCCACGGCGTCGGCCAGCGCCGCGGCGCTGAGCGTATGCGGTGCGGTGACGTCCATGTCGGGCACCGCACAGGGGAGCCCGAGCGGCGGGCCGTACAGGGCGAACGGGGCGAACGCCGCGACGAGACCGCGGCCCTCGGCCAGATCGAAGGTGTCTCTGAGCAGGGTCACCTGGGCAATGAGCTGAGCGCGGGTGTAGACCACGCCCTTGGGGGGGCCGGTAGCCCCCGAGGTGAACAGGATGGCCGCGTCGGAGTCCGGGTCGACTCCGTCCCCCGTCTCGTCGGTGCTCGGCAGTGGCGGCAGGGACTGTGCGTCGGCGATGAGCTCGACGACAGCATCGGGGTCGGCCCGGATGGTGGCCCCGGGCACGCGGGTTGAACGGGCCAGGGCCAGCGCCGCACGGATCCCGACCACGTGGTCCGGGCTGGCGCTGCGCAGCGCGGCTCCCAACCTGGCCAGCCCCAGGCCCGCGTCGGCGATGACCACGATCGCACCCAGTCGCCATACCGCGTAGACCACGGTGTTCAGGTCGATGCCTGGCGGGACGAGCACCGCGACCCGGTGCCCTCGACGGACGCCGCGGGCGCTCAACGCTCGGGACACCTCTTCCACCCGCCGGCCGAGGCATTCTCGGCTGATCCGCGCGCCTCCGGTTCCGAGCTCGACGATCGCCGGGGCCTTTCCGTGGTCGGTCCGCACGGCGAGGCGTACGACGCGGCCGGGGGAGCTTGTCTCGCGCGCAGGACCGGGCGGCTCCTGCGGCGCCTTCGGCCGGTCGGTCCCGAGGGTGGCCCCGATCCAGGTCCAGATCATCGGCACAGCTTCAGGGGCGTCCTCCAGCACCAGGTGCGAGGCGCGCGGGTAGACCTGCACGTCCGCCTGAGGCATCCGCTGGTGCAGGTCGAGCAGGTACCGCCGAGCGAAGACGGGGTCTCGGGCTCCCCACACCAGCATGGCGGGAACCTTCAGCTTGCGGATGCCGACGCCGACCTCGTCCAGGCTCGCCCGGCTGGGGTGGTCCTGCTCGAACGGGATGTCGGCCACGAAGTCGTGGACCGCGTCGCGGTGGGCGACCCCGCGGTAGGGCGCTGCGAAAGCGCGCCGGACGCCATGGGGCAGCCGGGTGCCGCTCAGAGCGGTGGTGGCGGCGACGAAGGCCGGGGTGCGTGTCGTGAGCAGCCCGCGGACCGCCCCGGCTCGAGCGGCACGGATGGCCAGCGGCTGAGGTTCGCGCTCGTTCTGGTGCACGGCCGTGTTGGTCAGCACGATGGCTGCCACCTGGTCGGTATGGCGCAGAGCCCAGCCTAACGAGATGGGCCCGCCCCAGTCGTGGGCCAGAACCACCACCGGGCCCCGGAGCCCGATGGCCTCGGTCAAGCGGGTCAGGTCATCGATCCGTTCGGCCATGCGGCGAGGTCGCGGCGGACGCTCGGAGTACCCCATGCCGAGCTGGTCCACAGCGATGACCCGCCAGCCCCGCGGAGCCTGCTGGAGCACCCGACGCCACAGGTAGGACCAGGTGGGGTTGCCGTGCACGGCCAGGACCGTGCCGACCAGAGGCTCCGTCTGCTCACCCGCGGCGTGCGTGTCGAGCACGTGCCAGCGTCGACGGACGCCGTCAGCATCGGGGACCTGGATGAAGCGGGACCACGCCGGATCGAGCCCGGGCAGGTCGCGCGGGATCACCAGACGAGCTCCAGGCACGTCATGTTCAGCCCCGATCCAATGCCCATCATCAGCACACGGTCTCCGCTCTCGAGTGACTCGACCTCCTTGGCCAAGGTGATCGCGACCGCTGCCGGGCCGACGTTGCCGAGCGTGGGGAAGGTCAGGGGGATCCGTTCCTTCGGCAGGCCCAGGGCCTCGGCCGTACGGGATGTGTGGACCTGGGACACCTGGTGGACGACGTAGCGGTCCATGTCGGTCCAGTCGAAGTCAGCGGCGGCGTCGGCCCACAGGTCGCTGGCGAGCTCGATGCCGGCCACCAGCAGCCCGCTGGTGTCGGTGCGCATGTGCTCGAAGTCACCGACGCAGAGGTCGTTGTGCTGGGTGGCGGCCCGGGAGACGCCCCCGACCAGGCGGTGGGCTCCGGGGTGTTCGCTGGCCCGACCGAGCACCATGGCGGCCGCACCGGAGCCCAGGGTCAACGTGGCGAACTCGCGCTGGAGATCTTCCGCGGTCGCCTCCGGGGAGGACAGGCGGCGCAGCGCGTTCTCCTGCGGGGTGCGCGAGCCCTCACCGTCGACGACGAGGGCGTAGTCGATCTGCCCGGCGTCGATCATGGTGGCGGCCAGCTGCATACCGTTGACGAAGCCCAAGCAGGCGTTGGCCAGGTCGAAGTTGAGGCAGCTCGACGGCATACCGAGCTGGTGGTGGATGTTCACGGCCACCGACGGCTCGAGGTGCTCACGGCTGACCGAGGTGTTGACCAACAGCCCGATGCGGGTGGGGTCGACCCCGGACTCGGCGATGGCTTTGGCTCCGGCCTCGATGGCTCCGTCGACGAAGCTGGTGCCAGCGGGCCACCAGCGCCGTTCGACGATCCCGGCGAGCTTCTCGAGCATGCCTGGGCGCATCCCGTTGCGTGCGTACGAGTCACCGATGATGCGGTCGAAGTCGGTCGAAGCCATCACAACAGGGGCCTCGACGGCAGTGACCGAGAGCACGGCGGTATCGTGGTGTCGGAAGGTGGTGTTGCCGCTCAATGGAACCTCGATACCTGGGCAGACGTTGAAGCAGAACGGCTCTATGACACCACAGGCCGCAGACTTTCTTGCACGGTCCCAGGTCAAGAGTCAGGTCGACCCCACCGTGAGGACAGGAGCACATCATGGCACGAAGCACTCAGGGACGCTCTCGCACAGCCGTAGGTGTGATCCTGCTGGCCGGTGGGCTGAGCGCCTGCGGCGGGCAGAGCCAGGGCACCGAGGCCGCTCAGTCACCGGAGCTGGCCCAGGTCGAGCCCGGCGACGAGATCGAGCCCGCGCAGCTGCTGCAGCGGCTCAGCGCCCCGGGCACGCAGACGTTGAGCTCGTTCGACTTCTCCGCTGACCTCGACATGGACCAGCAGGAGCTGGCTGTCATCGGCGGAATCGACCTGGACGGTGATTCCCCGGCCGCCGAGCTCACCATGGACCTGCCGCCTATGGGCACCGTCGACCTACTGCTCGTCGACGACGTGGCTTACCTCAGCATCCCGAACCTCACACCGGCCGGGAAGTACGTCGAGGTGCCTGCGAGCGAGCTCAAGGAGATGGGGGTGGAAGACCTGACCGAGTCCCTCGATGTCAACGCCCTGATGAAGAAGTGGGACGCCAGCGCCCAGGAGATCACCTACGTCGGTGAGCAGGACGTGAACGGTGAGACCACCGACCACTTCGAGGTGGTCGTCGACCCGCAGGAGGTGCTGGACCGGGCGGGCCACACGGCTCCCCCCGAGCTCGACGTCTCCGGTGAGCTGACCTACGGCATCTGGGTAGACAGCGACAACCTGATCCGGCAGATGAAGCTGGACATCGACGGGACCGCAGCCACCGTCAGTCTGGACAACTGGGGCCAGGACCTGCAGGTGGAGGCCCCCGCGCCGGCCGACGTCGTCCAGATGCCCAGTTTCTGAGGGCGGTCGCATCCGGCGCTGCCGCAGCCACACCCGTGGCCGCCGGGGCGCTCGTCACTTGGCATACTGAGCGTCGATGATCCTTCCCGACGAAGTCGTCCTCACTGATGACGCCGGAACCGACCTGGGCAGTGTGCCCCGATCACTGGTCCATACCGAGTCCACCCCGCTCCACCGTGCCTTCAGCGTGTACCTTCTCGACGCTGAGGGCCGCACGCTGATCACCCGCCGAGCCCTGTCCAAGAGGGCCTGGCCCGGGGTCTGGAGCAACTCGTGCTGCGGGCACCCGCGACCCGGGGAGTCCACGGTCGATGCGATCCGCCGCCGAGTGGGCGAGGAGCTGGGGGTCCGGGTGAGCGACCTGACCTGCCTGCTGCCCGACTTCCGTTACCGGGCCGTCGACCCCAGCGGAGTGGTCGAGAACGAGATATGCCCGGTCTACGCCGGCTTCCTCGACTCCGAGCCCGCGCCCGACCCGGAGGAGGTCATGGACTTCGCGTGGGTGCCGTGGTCGCAGACCCACGGGGCGCTGACCGCCGCGCCCAGCGTGTTCAGCCCGTGGATGGTGCTGCAGGTTCCCCTGCTCGGTGAGGACCTCGCCGGCCGGGCGACGCCGGCGCAGCAGTCGGGGCACACCGCGGCACCGAGCTGGGAGCAGACCAAGGGGCAGGTCGAGTCGGTCTTGGCCGAACAGGCCTCATGGATGAGCCGTCGGTGGCTGGCCACCGGCTTGGCCGCGGCTGACGACCCCGTGCTCGACCACGACCTACCGACCTGGCTCACCGCCCTGGTCGCTCACGTCGGCAAGCGCATCCGCCCGCAGATGTGCCACTGGGGCTACGTCGCCGCAGGTGGTGCCGGCTCGAGTGCCGCTCACGACCAGGTCTGCCGTGTGGCCGCCGCGACCGAGCTGTTGCACACCTTCGCCCTCGTCCACGACGACGTGATGGACGAGTCACCGTGGCGACGCGGCCGGCCCGCCGCGCAGGTGCAGGCGCGCGTTCAGCACGAGCGCGGCGGCTTCGCCGGTGATCCCGCCCGCTTCGGGGACAACATCGCGATCTTGTTGGGGGACCTGGCCCACATGCAGGCCGACCAGCTCATCGCGGGCCTGCCCGAGCCGCTACGCCACCAGTGGTTCGAGCTGTGCGCCGAGCTCATCGCCGGGCAGGGTGCAGACCTCACCGCGGCGGCCGGTGACCTGCGCAGCTACGAACAGGCCGAACGCATCGCGTGGTTGAAGTCGGGTGCCTACACCATCGAGCGACCGCTGCTCCTCGGCGCGTGCGCTGCAGAAGCCGATGAGGCGCAGCGGCGATCGCTGACCGACTACGGTCACGCGCTGGGCCGGGCGTTCGCTCTGCGGGACGACATCCTGGGTGTGTGGGGCGATCCCGACGTCACCGGTAAGCCCGGAGGTGACGACCTTCTCGCCCGTAAGCCCACCGTGCTGTGGATGGCGGCCAGCGAGCGGCTCGACGTGCAGGGACAGCGCCTGCTGGACCGGGTCGGCACACCCGAGGCCGACGCGGACGACGTGTCGAGGCTGCAGGAGGCGATGCTCGCGGCCGGGATCGCCACGTGGGCGGAAGGCCGGGTCCGCAGCCTGGTCGAGCGAGCCGTGGACGGTCTGGACGCCGGAGGTCTGACGCCATCCGGCGTTCAGGGGTTGAGGCGGGCTGCGGAGTCCGTGGCGTGGCGCAATGCCTGACGGCGAGATGCCTGACGGTGAGGGGCCTGCTCGCCATGTGAGGGGGGCGGCCGGTCGCGACCGTCCTGCGATCCCGGGTCGCGGGCTCCTGTTC
>JBAUJO010000083.1:0-6118 GCA_049683875.1 Ornithinimicrobium sp. | reverse complement strand
GCTCAGTGCGGCCGTCCGCGTGGCCGCAGAGGTGCCGGTGGCGGCGGTGCTGCGTCGCGACTGGCTCCCGGTGGACATCCGGCACGCCTCCAAGGTGGATCGCACCAGCTTGGCCAGGTGGGCCGACGACGTGCTGCGGGGACGCGGCTCCGGTCGGCTCCGCGAACTGGCTCGAGCGGTCCCGGGGGTAGGGGCTGCCACTGCACCGGGCACCCGAAGCCGCTGATGCGAGTCCTGGTCACCGGAGCGAGCGGCATGCTCGGCGGAGCCGTGGCAGACCTGCTCCATGCTCACGGCGACGACGTGGTCGTCATGCAGCGTCGCAGCGCCGGCGGGCGCCACGAGGAGGTGCTGGGTGACATCACCGACCCGTCCGCAGTGACTCGGGCCACGTCCGGAGCAGAGGCGGTGGTGCACCTGGCGGCCAAGGTGGACGTGGTCGGCCGGTGGGAGGACTACCTGGCCACCAACGTGCAGGGCACCCGGAACGTGCTCGACGCCGCCCGCGCGACCGGGGTCCGCTCGGTGGTCTACGTCTCCTCGCCCTCAGTGGCTCACTCCGGCGCCTCGATCATCGGCGAGGGCGCGACTCCGGCCACCGACAGCGCACGTTCGCAAGGTCACTACGCGCGCAGCAAGGCGATGGCGGAACGCCTCGCGCTGTCGGCCCACGGGCCCGGTCTTGCCGTGACCGCGGTGCGCCCTCACCTGGTCTGGGGCCCCGGGGACACCCAGCTCGTAGGCCGCATCGTCGACCGCGCGCGCGCCGGGCGGTTGGCCCTGGTCGGCTCCGGAACCGCGCTCGTCGACACCACGTACGTGGACAACGCCGCTTCGGCCATATGCGCGGCCCTTCGCCGTATCGACATCACCGGGGGCGAGGCGTTCGTCGTGACCAACGGAGAGCCCCGCCCCATCGGCGAGCTGATCGGCGACATCTGTCGTGCCTGCGGCGTCGCGCCCCCACGGCACACCGTGCCCTATCCGCTGGCCTGGGTCGTAGGCGGCATCGTCGAAGGGGTCACCGCGGCCAGCTATCGCCTGCCGCGGGTCCCGGCGATCGAGCAGCCTCCACTCACGCGTTTCCTCGCCGCTCAGCTGTCGACGGCTCACTGGTTCGACCAGCAGCGCACACGTGAGGCGCTCGACTGGAGTCCGCAGGTCAGCTTGTCCGAGGGGCTGGATAGGCTGAGAGCCCACTCATCCGGAGGGACGCGTGCCAGCAGCTGAAGCGAGCACACGGGGGTGCCGAGCGATATGAGCCGAGCCGAGCGGGCCCGCGCCATCGCCGCACGGGCCGCCTTCGGTGGCGGTGGGCTGGCAGCTGCCGGGCTGCTCGGGGTCGCAATCCTGAGAGCCGAGGCCGAGCTCGCCCGACACCTCATCGGTGACTCCCCCGGCTCCGGCCACGAGGATTCGGGTGTCTACGGTGCGGGCACCGGTGAACCCCACCAGCTGATGTTGCTCGGCGACAGCACGGCGGCCGGGGTTGGAGCCGACGAGGCGAGCACCACACTCGGAGCGACCGTGGCGATCGGCGTCGCCGCACTGAGCGGACGGCCGGTGCGCCTGGCCAACGTCAGTCGCAGCGGGTCGACGTCACTGGGTCTCGGGCAACAGGTCAAGCACGGCCGGGAGGTCATGCCCGCAGCCCAGGTCGCCATGGTCATGATCGGCAGCAACGATGTGAAGGAGCGCGTCGACCAGACCCGTTCGGTGCGTGCACTCACCGACGCCGTCTGCGCCCTGCAGGAGACGGGAGCCCGCGTGGTGGTGGGCACCTGCCCCGACCTGGGCACGATCCGCCCGGTGCCACAGCCGTTGCGAGCGCTGGCGCAACGTTGGAGCCGGGACCTCGCTGCCGCCCAGACGGTGGCCGTGGTCGAGGCCGGGGGGCGCACAGTCTCGATCGGGGACCTCATCGGGCCGGACTTCCATGAGCTTCCGGAGCTGTTCAGCGCCGACCGGTTCCATCCCTCGTCCGCTGGCTACGCGCGGGCCGCGGCAGCCATGCTGCCCAGCGTGCTCGACGCCCTCGGGGAGTCCACGGCCGACTCCGGCCGCCCGTTGGACCATCGAAGAGGGGAAGGTGTGGAGCCGCTTCCTGCTGCCGCCCAGCGCGCCGTCGACGACCCCGGCAGCGAGGTCACCGGCGTCCAGGTCGACGGCAACGTCCGCGGCGAGCGCGGCCGGTGGGCCCAGCTGCTGCGCCGCCACCGTGCCGCCTGGCCCGAGCAGGAGGCCGCGTCACCTGCCCCGGCCGATGGGCTCACATCGGCAGAAGGACCTGCGCCAGGCTGACATGGTCCATGTCGTGGGCTGCGGCCACTCCGGCGTTGGTGACGGAGCCGCCGACGGTGTTCAGCCCCGGCGCTAGCACCGCATC
Organism: Ornithinimicrobium sp.; assembly: GCA_049683875.1. Classification (GTDB taxonomy): domain Bacteria; phylum Actinomycetota; class Actinomycetes; order Actinomycetales; family Dermatophilaceae; genus Ornithinicoccus. Next base: position 3,732 of record JBAUJO010000083.1, on the reverse strand, counting down.
GTCGGTGAGCGCTTGCCGCCAGCCTTTGTTGGCGATGGCCACCGCATACGGCAACGTCACGTTGGTGAGCGCGAAGGTCGAGGTGCGGGGGACGGCACCGGGCATATTGGCGACGCAGTAGAAGACCGACCGGTGGACCTCGAAGACCGGGTCGGCATGCGTGGTGGGGTGGGAGTCCTCGAAGCAGCCTCCCTGGTCGATGGCGATGTCGACCAGCACGCTGCCCGGCTTCATCCGGCTGACGAGGTCGTTGCTGACTAGTGAGGGCGCCTTGGCGCCGGGGATGAGGACGGCGCCGATCACCATGTCAGCCTCCAACACATGCTGCTCCAGCACGAAGGCGTTGCTGGTTGCCGTCTTGATCCGGCCGTTCCATCGGCGGTCCAGCACCCGCAGCTTGTCCACGTCGGTGTCCAGCACCGTCACGTCCGCCCACAGACCGAGTGCCATGGTCGCCGCGTGGGAGCCCGAGACCCCACCGCCCAGGACGACCACCTTGGCCGGGTCGACGCCGGAGACCCCACCCATGAGCAGGCCGCGTCCCCCGTAGGCCCGCATCATCGAGTGCGCGCCGGCCTGCGGTGCCAGACAGCCGGCCACCTCGCTCATCGGGTAGAGCAGCGGGAGGCCCCCACTGGGCAGCTGTACCGTCTCGTAGGCGATCGAGGTGGTGCCGGCGTTCACCAGGGCATCGGTGCACGGCCGGGACGCCGCCAGGTGGAGGTAGGTGAAGAGCACCAGGTCGTCCCGGAGGTGGCCGTACTCGCTCTCGACCGGCTCCTTGACCTTCATCACCATGTCGGCGTCACCCCACGTGGTCTCTGCGTCCGGTGCGATGGTGGCACCGGCAGCGACGAACTCGTCGTCCTCGATCGAGGAACCCACACCGGCGTCATGCTGGACGAGTACCTCGTGGCCGTTGCGCACCAGCTCGTGTACCCCGGCCGGGGTCAGCGCCACCCGGTACTCGTGGTTCTTGACTTCCGTGGGCACACCGATGCGCATCGCATTCCTCTTCTCGTTGCGAGCCCCGCAGAGCCCTGGGGCATGTCTGGCTCATCGTGACATCGACGCCTTCGCGCGTACAGTTCAGCCATGGTGGAAGCCGTCATCGTCGCCGCCCGCCGCACCCCGATCGGGCGTGCCTTCAAGGGTTCCTTGACCCAGATGCGACCGGACGACCTAGCCAGGGTGGCCATCGAAGCCGCCGTGGCCGACCTGCCGGGAGTCGAGGCCAGCGAGTTCGAGGACCTCTATCTCGGATGCGCCGAGCCCTCGGCCGAGCACGGCCACAACATGGCCCGCGTGGTGGCCGTGCTGATGGGCCAGGACGGCCTGCCCGGGTCCACCGTCAACCGGTTCTGCGCCTCCTCGGTCCAGACCACCCGGATGGCCTTCCACGCGATCAAGGCCGGTGAGGGGTCAGCCTTCATCAGCGCCGGCGTCGAGTGTGTGTCCCGCTACCCGGACTTCGCCGGGGCCGGCGCCGGGGCGCCCGAGTACCTCAACCCCCGGTTCGCCGAGGCCGCCGAACGCACCGCGGCGACGGCGCAGACGAACCAGACGTGGGTCGACCCACGCGAGCTCCGCCTCATTCCTGATGCCTACATCGCCATGGGGCAGACCGCCGAGAACGTCGCAACGATGCGCAGCGTGAGCCGGCGGCGTCAGGACGAATGGGGGGTCGTAAGCCAGAACCGCGCCGAAGCCGCCATCGCCGACGGTGTCTTCGACGCCGAGATCGCCCCGGTCACCCTGCCTGACGGCAGTGTGGTGGCCATCGACGACGGACCGCGGGCCGGGGTGACGTACGAGAAGGTCTCCACCCTGCAGCCGGTCTTTCGTCCGGACGGCACCGTCACCGCGGGGAACTGTTGCCCGCTCAACGACGGGGCGGCCGCCGTCCTGGTCATGAGCGACGAGCGGGCGGCTGAGCTCGGTCTGACGCCCTTGGCTCGCATCGTGTCCACGGCCGCGACCGCGTTGTCTCCGGAGATCATGGGCCTGGGGCCGGTGGAGGCCTCGCGCCTGGCCCTGCAGCGCGCCGGGATGAGCATCTCTGACATGGACCTCTACGAGATCAACGAGGCCTTCGCCGTCCAGGTCCTCGCCAGTGCCGACGACCTGGGGATGGATCCCGACCGGCTGAACGTGCACGGGGGAGCCATCGCGTTGGGGCACCCCTTCGGAGCGACCGGCGCGAGGATCACCACGACGCTGCTCAACGCCATGCGAGCGCGGGACGCGCAGTTCGGCCTGGAGACCATGTGCGTGGGTGGCGGACAAGGCATGGCGATGGTGCTCGAACGTCTCTGACCCGTTCAGGGCAGGGCGCGCCGGAGGTCTGCGAGCTTCTCGGCCAGGAGGCCACCCTCGCCTCCGGCGGTCGCGTGGTCGTAGACCATCACGCGCAGCTGGTCCACCACCACGGCCGGGCCCATGTCGGGCACCGCTCGCGGTGACATGCCGGTGAGCTCGGCGACCTCGTCGGCGATGTGTTGAACCAGCGCGTGGACCTGCGGGTAGACAGCAAGCGCGTGGCCCAGCGGCAGCTGCTGCCACCGCCGGGCCACGCGCTCCAGCTCTCTGTCTCTCTGCTCCGCGTCAGGCCGTGCTACGGAGCCAGCCACCTCAGCGGTTCTGCAGGACCGCGAAGAGCCGGAGGAACTCGATGTAGAGCCAGACCAGACTGGCCACCAAACCATGGCCGAGCAGCCAGGAGTACTTCTCCGGCGCTCCGGCGCCGACGGCGCGGTCGATCGAGTCGAAGTCGATGGCGAGGGAGTAGGAGGCCATGCCCACCCCGAACAGGCAGATGACAATGGCCAAGGTGCCGCCGCTGGCGTAGACGTTGCCGAACCCGAGGAAGCTGGATCCGATGTTGATCAGCATGAACACCAGGTAGCCCATCGCCATCATGCCGAAGATCCGGCGTGACTTGCTGGTGACCTTGATGAAGCCGATCTTCCAGGCCAGGAACATGCCGGCGAAAGTCCCCATAGTGGCCAGCACAGCACTGCTGACCACCCCTTCATAGGCTGTGTTGAACACGGCGCTGACTGCCCCGAGGAAGGCACCTTGGAGCACGGCGTGCACGAGGATCAGGGGGACGTTGACCTTCTTGGAGAAGGCGATGGCGAACGACAGACCGAGCGACCCGAACATGCCCAGCAGCCAGATAGGCATGGCCAACGGGTTCATCGTCGTGCTGCCTTCGGCAGGCTGCACGAAGAGCCATGTGGCGGCGGCGACGGCGAGCACGATGCTGAACAGCATCAGGGACTTCATGATGACGTCGTCGAGGGTCAACCGGCCGGTCTGCTGTGGCGTGGCCGGCGCCTGGCCGTACATCTGCTCCAGCTGCTCGTTGGACATCGACTCGGACGGACCGCCGTAGCCCATCGGGGCGGACCGGCCCTGTTGGGGCGCGCCGCGCGGGGGGGCGTACTGTCCGCCGCCCTGCTGCGGGGCGTTGCCGAAGCCGGCGTAGCCGCTGGTCTCACGGTTGATCCGGTTGAACACCGGGTTGGTGGCCATCTGCCCTCCGAATGTCTGTGTCGGATGCACGGTGCACCCGAGAAGTACCTGCGTACATAGTAGAGCGTTTGGCGCGGTCACCGTGTTCCCGCTGGACGTACCCCCGGCGGGGTTCGAACCCGCACTGGACCCATTTTAAGTGGGCTGCCTCTGCCGGTTGGGCTACGGGGGCGATCACTTCCGCGCGACGAAGTT
>JBAUJO010000082.1:0-2768 GCA_049683875.1 Ornithinimicrobium sp. | reverse complement strand
GTCGTGCGGAGGAGGAGCCTCAGCGCGTCTCTCGGTGCGCGGTGTGCGATCGGCAACGCCAGCAGAACTTCGCCATCTCCAACCGGTCAGGGTTGTTTCGGCGGTTCTTCTTGGTGATGTAGTTGCGCTCCTTGCACTCCGTGCAGGCGAGGGTGATCTTGGGGCGGACGTCGCCACTCTTGCTAGCCACGGATGAACCTGCTCTCGGTTGTCTGGTGATACCTCGTGCGTCAGCACCGCGTTGACCGTCGGCTGCTGGCTGTAGCGGGAGCGGGTATCGATCCCGCGACCTCACGATTATGAGTCGTGCGCTCTAACCATCTGAGCTACCCCGCCTCGGGGCGTGACCCCGACGTGGTGACGCCGGGCCTCGCGAGCCCCCAAACGGAATCGAACCGTTGACCTTCTCCTTACCATGGAGACGCTCTGCCGACTGAGCTATGGGGGCGGGGCCACGTCCATGGGCTCACGCCCGCTGGCTCGCAACGCGGTGCAAGATTACACGCACCCCTCGGGGCCGACGAAATCGCGCGAGGGTGGTCGGCGGCTCACCGCAGGGCGTGGATCGAGCCGACCAGATGCTGACGGTCTCCGGTGTCGTCGGTCACCGCGAAGTCGTGACCGTCGTGGGTCGGCCGGGCCCGCAGTACTGCGGTGGAAGGCAGCAGGATCGGCTTGCGGAAGCTCACCGCCATCCGATGCCGTGGCGGCACCCGACCCTCCAGCAAGGCCAGCACGCGCGCGTGGGTCCACATGCCGTGGGCGATGGTCCGCGGGAACCCCAGCATCCTGGCCGCCAGAGGATGCAGGTGGATGGGGTTGACGTCACCAGACGCAGCGGCGTAGCGGCGGCCCAGGTCGCTAGCAAGGCTCAAGTGCGCCCAAGCCGGTAAGGGCACGGCCCCGACACCGCCGGAGGTCGGGTCCCCTTCGGGGGCCGGATCGCTCGCCGTCCCCCCGAGATCGGCCCCACGGACGAGATACGTACTGCGGCCCCGCCACACCACCTGCGAGCCGTTCTCGGCGCGGGCGTGCAGGTCCACGGTCGCCCCATGGCGATGCGGCCGCACGGAGTCCGCCCAGGCGGTGAACGTCAGGGTCTCGTCGAGGCCGACGCCGGCGAACATCTGCATCTCGTTGGCCACGTGCACCATCCCCAGCATGGGGAAGGGGAAGTCCGGGGCCGCCATCACCTTCACCTGCAGCGCGAAGGCCATGACGTGAAGGAACGTCCCGGGCAGCGTGGTGCCCACCCGCATCTCACAGACACGCGCGTAGCGAGCCCACCGGCTCAGGTCGACACGCTGGTCAGCCAGCACCACCTGTCGGCTGGGTACACTTCGCGCTCCGCCCGAGCGTCGGGGGCCGGTCAGCGAACCCGCGACGGCCTTGACGATCATCGGACCGACCTCGGGAGGCTCGGTCAGCCGTTCGACCTCATCCGTAGGGGGTTCGTGACCTGTCCTCGCAGTTGCCGGCTCGGGCGTCTCGGCCACGGCTCAGGCGCCGATCTGGGACTGTCCGCAGACGCGGAGCACCTGACCGTTGACCGCCGAGCTCGCGGGATCGGCGAAGTAGGCGATGGCCTCGGCCACGTCCACGGGTCGCCCGCCCTGCTGCAACGAGTTGAACCGGCGGGCGAACTCCCGCGTGGCGGCGGGGATCTTGCCGGTCATCTCGGTCTCGATGAACCCCGGGGCGACAGCGTTGACCGTGATCCGCCGGTCGCGCAGGTGCGGCGCCAGCGCTCGGGTCGCCCCGATGACGCCGGACTTGCTGGCGGCATAGTTCGACTGGCCCCGGTTGCCGGCGATGCCGCTGGTGGAGGCGACGTTCACGATCCGACCACCGTCGGCGAGACCGCCTGGCGTCCACGGGTCGAGCAGACCCTCGTTGATGCGCAGGGCCGCGTTGAGGTTGACCTGCAGCACACTGTCCCAGCGCTGGGCATCGGTGTTCACCAGCAGCTTGTCCCGGGTGATCCCGGCGTTGTGGACGATCGCGTGGATCTGACCGTGGCCATCGCCCTGAGCTCCGAAACGCTGGGCCACGTGATCAGCGATCGCCCGACCCGCGTCGGCGGACGTGATGTCGAGCTGCAGCGCGGTGCCGCCGATCCGGTTCGCCACCGCGGCCAGTGCCTCACCTGCGGCCGGCACGTCGAGGGCGACCACGTGGGCACCGTCGCGAGCGAACACCTCGGCGATCGAGGCGCCGATGCCCCGCGCAGCCCCGGTGACCACCACGACCCGGCCCTCGAACGGCCGCGGTACCGGATGCTCGGCGTGACGGTTGTTGCCCACCCGTAGCGGCTGGCCGCAGACGTAGGCCGAACGCCCCTGGAGCAGGAAGGCCAGTGTCGAGGCGGTCCCCGCCGGGGTGGAGTCCGCAACCTGCACGAGGTTGGCCGTCCCGCCGTGGCGCATCTCCTTGCCCACGCTGCGAGTGATGCCCTCCAGGGCCTGGCTGACCGCGCTGGCGTCGACATCACCGAACTTGTGCGGGGCCACCCCGATCACGACGACACGACCACTGGGCCCCATCGCCCGCAGTGCCGGACGCAGGATGGCACGCACCTCCCCCAGGTCGTCGATACGGCGAGCCATCGTCGCATCGACGACGACGGCGCCCAGGCGCTCGTCGTACGTCGGCACAGTGGTGTCCGGTGCACCGGCACCGGGCTCGGCGGGGTCGGTGTCGCGCAGGGCTGGGACCACCGCGAGACCGAGCAGGTCGAGTGTTCGGGAGGCGATGTCGCCCCCACCGAC
>JBAUJO010000081.1:0-3300 GCA_049683875.1 Ornithinimicrobium sp. | reverse complement strand
GTCCTGGGGATCGTGGGTGCTCCCGGGTCGGGGAAGTCGACCCTGGTGGACGCGGTGGTGGCCGAGCTGCTCCAGCGGCCCAGCCCGAGCGAGACCGGCGGTGACGGGCCGTGGGTCGTGGGGTTGCCGATGGACGGCTTCCACCTGGCCAACGCGACGCTGCGCGAGCTGGGCTTGGCCGACCGCAAGGGCGCACCGGAGACGTTCGACGGATGGGGTTTCGCCGCCTTGATGGCTCGGCTGGCCGACGCCGACGAGGCAGACCATACGGTGTACTCGCCGAGCTTCGAGCGCGAGCTCGAGGAGCCGGTCGCCGGTGCGGTGGCGGTGCCGCCGTCCGCTCGCCTGGTGATCACCGAAGGGAACTACCTTCTGCTCGACGACCCGCCGTGGCGCGCCGCGCGCCGCCAGCTGGCCGAGGTCTGGATGTGCGACACCGACGACGACCGCCGGATGCGCCAGCTCATCGCCCGACACGAGAAGTTCGGCATGGAGCCCGAGGCCGCTCGCGAGTGGGCCGAGGGGCCGGACCAGGCGAACGCCGACCTCGTCAGCGACGCCGCCCACCGGGCGGACCTGCGCATCGGCGAGAAGCTCCTGCTCTCCTGCGGTGAATAGCGCGCGGGTGCCGGGCGAACACTGAGCGAACAGTGCCTCGGGAACGGCTCTGGCGGTGGTGAGGGGGAGGTCAGTGCTCCTAGCGTGAACCTGTCATCACGTCATTCCCAGCCGACAGGATTCTCATGCCCAGTACGTCCGGCAAGCAGTCTCAGCCCGAGGAGGAGAGTCTCTCCGCCCGGCCCGACCCGGCCGACGTCGAGCTCGACGCCGATGCCGAGCCGGATCTGACGACCCGGCAGAAATGGCTGCGGTGGGTGGCCGTCGCCTTCCTGTTCTACGGCCTGGTCGCCTCGATCGACGTCATCGGAGACGGCTTCAAGGCGGCCACCGGCTCGCAGGCCGAGCAGCTGTTCTCCTACGCCGAGAACCCCATGGTGGGCCTCATCATCGGGGTCCTGGCTACGACCTTGATTCAGTCGTCCTCGACAACCACATCTATCGTGGTGGGTCTGGTCGCGGGGGGCCTGCCGGTCTCCATCGCCGTGCCGATGATCATGGGGGCCAACATCGGCACCACGGTGACCAACACCCTCGCCAGCCTGGGCACGGTGGGGCAACGCGAGCCCTTCCGCCGCGCGTTCGCGGCGGCCACCGTGCACGACTTCTTCAACCTGCTCGCCGTCGCGATCTTTCTGCCGCTGGAGATCATGACGGGCTTCCTCGCCAAGACAGCCGGTTGGCTGGCCGGGTTCTTCGAGGGCACCTCGGGCGCGAACACTGACGACGCCGACGTGATCGGCATGGCCACGGCCCCCGTCGTGCACGCGGCGACCGGGTTCACCGGCCTGTTCAGCGCCGGCGTGGCCCAGGGTGTGGTGCTGGCGGTGCTCGGAGCGGCCGGCATCCTCATCGTGGTGCGCCTGCTGGGGATGGTGCTGGGCCAGCTCATGGTGGGCCGAGCCAAGATGCTGCTGCACAAGAGCGTGGGCCGGGGCCCCCTGTCCGGCATGACCGCCGGTGTTGGAGTCACGGTGCTGGCGCAGTCCTCCTCGGTGACGACCTCGCTGATGGTGCCCTTGGCCGCCGCCGGGACGATGTCGCTCAAACAGATCTACCCCTACACCCTCGGCGCGAACATCGGCACCACGATGACCGCGCTGGTGGCCTCGCTAGCCGCGACGGAGCACGCGGAGGAGGCCCTGACCATCGCGTTGGTGCACCTCTTGTTCAACGTCTTCGCCACTGTGCTCATCTACGGGATCCCGTTCCTGCGCAAGATCCCACTTCTCGGGGCACAGACCCTGGCCGACCTGGCCACGATCAACAAGTGGTACGTCGTGGCATGGGTGCTCGGGGTGTACTTGTGCCTGCCCGGCCTGGTCGTGCTGCTGACCATCGCGCTGTAGACCATCGACCGCGCCCCAGCCCACTGTCGGCCAGAGAGGAACTCCCATGAGCGACCAGGACTACCCTGAAGAGATGGACTTCGACGAGATGTCCGAGGACGAGCTGAGCCAGATGCTCGGTGAGGCCGAGCGAGCACTGCGCGACATCCGGCGCGAGCTGCACGAGCGGCGGATGATGGAGCACGCCGGCCTCGAGGTCGAGATGCCGCGGCAGGACCTCAACGAGGCACGGGGGCGGTGGGCGCACTTCTTCGAGTTCGTGCGCCACCTCACGGCGCAGCGCGAGGGGTCGTCCACGCCCTGAAGACCTGGCGGATATCGTCATCCGATGAGCTCTGCCACCGTGACGCCCGTCGATGCAGGCCCGCTTGCCGTCGCCCGCCAGGTATTTGTCGCTGCCCCCGCCTCGGCGATCTTCGCCCTGGTCGCCGACCCTCGTCGACACGGGGAGCTCGACGGGTCGGGCACGGTCAGGGACACGGTCAGCGCTCCGGAACGCCTCGAGGTCGGGTCACAGTTCAGTGTGGCGATGAAGCAGTACGGCCTGCCCTACTCGATCACCTCCACCGTCACCGCTTATGACCCCGACCGTCGGATCGAATGGCGGCACCCGTTGGGCCACCGGTGGCGGTGGGAGCTGACGCCACAAGAAGGCGGATCCACCCTGGTGACTGAGACGTTCGACTACAGCCGGGCGAGGTCCCCGCAGGGTCTGGAGCTGTTCCGCTTTCCGTCCAAGAACGGTGCCGGCATCACCGCGACGCTCGAGGCGCTGGCGGCTCGCTTCGCCTGACCTGGGACAATCCGACGTGTGAGTTCGCCCGAGTCCGCTTCCGTGTTGCCTGTTCACACCGATGTGCTGGTGGTGGGGGCAGGCCCGGCCGGGTCCGCGGCCGCTGCGTGGTCGGCGAGGCTGGGCCACGACGTGGTGCTGGCCGACGCAGCGACCTTCCCTCGCGACAAGAGCTGTGGCGACGGCCTGACACCCCGGGCGATTGCAGAGCTGGAGCGTCTCGACCTGGCCGACTGGGTGCGCGGTCATGTGGTCAACTACGGCCTTCGCGCACACGGCTTCGGGCAGACCCTGGAGCTGCCGTGGCCCGGCGGCTCCCTGCCCGACCACGGGTCGGCCGTGCCGCGAACCGAGCTTGACGACCACCTGCGCTCGGCCGCCCTGGGCTCAGGTGCCACCGGGATGCAAGGGGCGCGCGCGGTCGACGTCGAGCGGGACGGGGGCGGGGTCAGCGGTGTCGTCTTCGACACCGGCGGGACGCGGCATACCGTGCGCTGCCGACGGCTCGTGGTGGCCGACGGGGTCCGCTCGCAGCTGGGT
>JBAUJO010000080.1:0-40023 GCA_049683875.1 Ornithinimicrobium sp. | reverse complement strand
CCGGGATGGACGAACCACTGGTGTGTCAGTTGTCCTGCCAAGGGCACCGCTGATTAGCTACGTTCGGACGTGATAACCGCTGAAAGCATCTAAGCGGGAAGCACACTTCAAGATGAGGTTTCCATGGACTTAGGTCCGAGAGGCTCCCAGCTAGACTACTGGGTTGATAGGCCGGATGTGGAAGCACAGTAATGTGTGAAGCTGACCGGTACTAATAAGCCGATAACTTAACAACAAAGATGCTACGCGTCCACTGTGCGGTTCCCGAGATACGGTCGGGTAACCATTCCCACCGAACAACTCGATAGAGTTACGGCGGCTATAGCGAAGGGGAAACGCCCGGTCACATTCCGAACCCGGAAGCTAAGCCCTTCAGCGCCGATGGTACTGCACTGGTGACGGTGTGGGAGAGTAGGACACCGCCGGACAAACATTCACCGCGAGCCCTGACACAATGTGTCAGGGCTCGCGGCATTCCATGGAGAGGCAGGCCCGACCGTGACGAGCCAGGACCGACGCCCACCACCCCGTCGGGGTCGGCAGGCGGCTCCGGGGCGCTCCTCAGCGGTGGGCCCCGCTCGTGTGGCTGAGCCGCCGCTGCCGGATCATCTCACCGCCGACCAGGCAGACCGATCGGTTCATCGGCAGCTTCGGACCCTATCGAAGGAGAACGCCGAAGGGGTAGCCCGACATCTTCTGGCCCTGGTTGAGCGGCTTGAAGTGGACGACCTCGACGGTGCTCTTGCTCACGCGCTGACGGCCTCGCGACGCGCCGGCCGTGTGCCGATCGTGCGTGAGATGGCGGGGGTCGTGTTCTACCGTCGCCAGGATTGGGCCAAGGCCCTGTCGGAGTTCCGCACGGCCCGCAGGCTGTCTGGTTCACACCACCTGTTGCCGTTGATCGCCGACACCGAGCGAGGTCTGGGGCGCCCGGAGCGAGCCATCGAGATCGCACGCGGGCCCGAGGTGGCAACGTTGAAGCGGGCGGAGCGTGTCGAGCTCGCGATCGTGGTCGCTGGCGCCAGGCAGGATCTTGGTGACAGTGAGGTCGCTGTGCACAGTCTGCAGGATGTGGTCGACCAGACTCGCGACGAGGATGACTGGGCCGCGCGGTTGTACTACGCCTACGCCGATGCTCTGGCCCGCAACGGTTCGTCCGAGCAGGCCGGGGTCTGGCTTTCGCGGGCGGCCCGCCTGGATCCCTCGGGTGAGACCGACGCACGGGAGCGGTTGAACCCGTCGGGCGCCGACAGCGAGCAGGACGGTATCGAGACCGTGAGCGATCTGGACCAGGAGGTCTGAGATGCCCTTTCGGGCTGTGGTGTTCGATCTGGACGGCGTGCTCTACAGGGGAGGTGAGCTGTGCCCCGGCGCGGCCGAGGGCTTGGCTGCCGTGCGTGAGGACGGGTTGGACGTGCTGTTCATGACCAACAATGCCTCACGGACCCCCGACCAAGTCGCGGAGCACCTCACCTCCCTGGGGATCGACGCGAAGCGCGAGGAGGTGCTGAACTCCTCCCAGGTGGGGGCGGCTCACCTGGCCCAGCTGCGCGACGACCAGGACACCCCCGGCTCGGGTGAGGACCCGCTGGTGCTGGCCGTCGGTGGCCCCGGTGTCGCAGCGGCACTGCGCGAGGAAGGCTTCAGCTGCCTTCCGGCGGCGGAGGTTCCCGAGAGCGGCCCACCCCGGCCGTTCTGGGCGGTCCTGCAGGGGTATGGACCCCAGATGAAGGTCCATGACCTGCACGAAGTGGCCTACGCCTTGCATGACGGGGCGATCTGGGTTGCGACCAATGCCGACTCCACCCTGCCGACCAGCCGAGGCCTTGCTCCCGGGAATGGAGCGCTCCTCGCGGCGGTCACCCACGGCACCGGCCTGAACCCGGAGGTCGTCGGGAAGCCCTTCCCTCGCTCCTACGGGATAGCGCTCGACCGCTTGGGTCTGGGCGCCGCGGATGTCCTCGCGGTTGGTGACCGTCTGGACACCGACATCGAGGGCGCCCGAGCTGCGGGCCTGAGCAGCGCCCTGGTACTGACCGGTGTGCACGGCCGATCCGACGTGGACGCAGCCCCGGCGCAGCGGCGCCCCGACGTCGTGGTGGACCACATTCCCGATCTCAGGGAGCACTGGCGCTAGCCTGAAGGCGTGTCCGAACCTTCAGCAAAGGCCCCCGACGAGTGGTCAGACGACCGCATGGCCAGCACGGGCGATGAGCAGGTCGACCAGATCGTGGCCGACTTCGTCGAAGCCCGCTCCGAGATCGACACTGCGCCCGGCACTGAAGACTCTTGGACCGATGAACGGCGGCAGGACGGATGGGATGACGCCGAGCAGGACAGGCTCGCGAGCCTCGTCCGCGCGGGCGACGAGGCCCATCGCCGTCTCCAACAGCGGCTGTCGCAGGACCGTGGTTGAGCCGACCCGGGAAACAGTTCGTCTGGACCGTGCCCTGGTCGAGCGGTCGCTAGCTCGCTCGCGCGGCCATGCGCGCGACCTGGTGCTCGCTGGTTGCGTCCGGCTGGGCGAGCAGGTGATCCGCAGACCGAGCTACGGGGTCCACCCCGAAGACCACCTCGACGTGGCGGCCGGCCCCGGTCCGGTCTGGGTGGGTCGGGCGGCTGAGAAGCTGTCGGCCGCCGTAGCGCGGTGGGAGCCCGACGGGCTTACCGTTCAAGGGTCGGCATGCGTGGATGTGGGCGCGTCGACGGGCGGGTTCACCCAGGTGCTGCTGCACGCGGGCGCACGTTCAGTGGTGGCCATCGATGTGGGCTCGGGCCAGCTCGTGCAGTCGATCCGTGAGGATCCACGGGTGACCGAGCTGTCCCGCCGCCATGTGTTGACCGTGAGCGCCGATGAGGTCGCCGCACCCGTCGACCTCATCGTGGTCGACGTGTCGTTCATCTCCGTGACGGCTGTGCTGGACCACATCACCAGCTGGATGGGTAGCACAGGGGATGTGGTCATCCTGGTCAAGCCACAGTTCGAGGTCGGACGGGCAGGGGTCTCCCGCCGTGGCATCGTCACGTCCGCGACACAGCGGGCAGCCGCCGTGCGTCGGGTCGTGGCCGCCGCCTACGACTCGGGCTTCGCGCTGCACGACGCGATGAGCTCACCGCTGACCGGCAGCCGAGGCAACCGCGAGTATCTGCTTCGCCTGGCACCGCACCAGCCAGGCATGATGGACCGGGCCAGGGGACATCGCCTGGCCGAGACGCTGACATGAAAGAGCCGCGATGAGCCGCCGTATCCTGCTGGTCACCCACCCGCGGCGTGCCGAGGTCCCTGCGTTGGTGGCGGACTTCTCCTCTCGTCTGCAGGAGCACGGGATCGACGTCGAGGTGCTACCCGCAGCGACGTCGTCGGACCTGACCCCGATCAGCGCAACCCGTGACCGGTTCCTGGGCGCGCACCCGTCGGTGGAAGGTGCGGAGCTGGTGGTGGTCTTCGGGGGGGACGGCACCATTCTGCGGGGGGCCGAGCTGGCCCGACCCGGCGGCGTTCCGCTGCTCGGGGTCAACCTGGGTCGGATCGGTTTCCTGGCCGAGGCCGAGCAGGAGGAGATGGGCGGGCTGGCCGACCACGTCGTGCACGAGCAGTACTCCGTGCAGGAGCGGATGACCCTGGAGGTCGACGTCATCGAGAACGGACGCACCGTCTGCCGTAGCTGGGCCTTGAACGAGGCGTCGGTGGAGAAGTCGGCGCGCGAGCGGATGATCGAGCTGGCCGTCGAGGTCGACGGTCGCCCACTGTCGACCTGGGGCTGTGACGGAGTGGTGATGTCGACGCCCACCGGCTCGACCGCCTACGCCTTCTCCGGTGGGGGGCCGGTGCTGTGGCCGGATGTCTCGGCTCTGCTGATGGTGCCGATCTCGGCGCACGCCCTGTTCGCCCGGCCACTCGTGCTCGGCCCCGACAGTGAGCTCGCAGTCGAGATCGTGCCACACACGTCGGGATCGGCCGTGATGTGGTGTGACGGTCGCCGCTCCTTCGAGCTCACGCCCGGCTCGCGCATCGAGGTGCGGCGCAGCGAGATCGGCGTGCGTATCGCCCGGCTCAGCAGCTCGGTGTTCACCGACCGGTTGGTGGCCAAGTTCGCCCTGAACGTCGAGGGGTGGCGCGGGCGGCCTGACGGTTCCGGATCTTCGGGCTGAGCGCCGTGCTTCGCAGTCTGCGCATCCGCGGCCTGGGGGTCATCGACGATGCTGAGGTGGAGTTCGGGCCCGGCCTGAACGTCATCACCGGCGAGACCGGCGCCGGCAAGACCATGGTCGTCTCGGCGCTGGGCCTGTTGCTGGGCGCCCGGGCCGACGCACAGCAGGTGCGTACGGGTCACCCGGCGGCCATCGTGGAGTGCGAGCTCGACGTCGAGGCCGACCACCCGGCAGCGCGAAGGGTCCGCGAGGCCGGGGGGGACGTCCGCGAAGGGCTCCTCCTGGCCCGCACGGTGGGAGCGGGTGGCCGGTCGAGAGTTCACGTCGGAGGGCGAGCAGCGCCGGTCGGGGTGCTGGTCGAGGTCGGTGAGCACCTGGTCGCGGTGCACGGCCAGGCAGACCAATGGCGTCTGCGGGATGTCGACCAGCACCGGCACATGCTGGACTCCGTGGGCGGTGGCGCGGTTCGTGTGGCCAGAGAGGCCTATGAGGGCGACTTCGACCGCTGGCAGGCCGCGCAACGGCGCCTTGACTCCCTGGTCGATGCCGCGTCCGAGCGCACCCGAGAGGCCCAGATGCTGCGCACCGCGGTGGCGGAGATCGAGCAGGTCGCCCCCTTGCCGAACGAGGAGGACGACGTCCTCGCAGAGGTCGAACGGCTCGGTCACGCGGACGCACTGCGCTCCGCCGCCCAGTCGGCCTACTCGGCACTGGCCACCGATGAGGCAGGTGGCCAAGACGCCGGTGCGGCCGACGTGCTCTCCGAGGTGGTTCAGGCGTTGGGGGTGGCCGGTGAGCACGACCCGGTCCTGCGCGAGCTTGCTGACCGGTTGGGCGAGGCACGCATCATCGCGACGGACGTGACACAGGAGCTGGCCCGGTATGCCGAAGGTCTGGACAGCGACCCCGATCGCTTGGCGCAGCTGCACCAGCGACGCGCCGAGATCTCGACCCTGCTGCGCCACTACGGGGCCAGCACGGTCGAGGTGCTCGAATGGGCCGGACGAGCCGGCCAGAGACTGACCGAGCTGGACTCCAGCGACAGCCACGTCGCCGAGCTGCAGGAGCAGGTGGCCACGGGGCGCGCGCGGATGGCTGCCAGCGCCGCTGCCCTCTCGTCCGCCAGGGCCGCCGCGGCGGCGCGGTTGCAGAGTGTGGTCGACGCCGAGCTGAAGCAGCTGGCGATGAGCGGCGCGGCCGTCTCGGTCGCGTTCACGCCCCGTCCCACGTCGCAGTCACCGCGCCGATCCGGGTCTGACGACATCGAGATCCGGCTCGCGGCGAACGCGGGTGCACCGCCGCGGTCGATCGCTCGGGCCGCCTCGGGTGGTGAGCTGTCCCGGGTGATGCTCGCGCTGGAGATCGCCTGCGCCAGCGACCCGGTGCCGACGTACGTCTTCGACGAGGTCGACGCCGGAGTCGGCGGTGCGGCCGCGCTCGAGCTGGGGGCACGCCTGGCGCAGCTCGCCCGGTCGGCGCAGGTCCTGGTCGTCACCCATCTGGGTCAGGTGGCTTCCTATGCCGACCGGCACCTGGTCGTGGACAAGACCTCGAACGGCGGGGTCACTTCGGCCGCGGTGCGGCAGGTGCAACACGGGCAGCGCGAGGCCGAGCTGGCGCGGATGCTGGGGGGCGACCCTGAGTCCGCGGAGGCCGTCCAGCACGCCCGGGCCCTCCTGGCGCGCCACCACCCTCCGCGCTGACGTAGACTGGCGGCCCGTGGTGGAAACGACGAAGCACATCTTTGTCACGGGGGGTGTGGCCTCTTCCCTGGGCAAGGGCTTGACCGCATCGAGCCTGGGCTTCCTGCTCCGCTCCCGGGGGATGCGGGTGACGATGCAGAAGCTCGATCCGTACATCAACGTCGACCCCGGGACGATGAACCCGTTCCAGCACGGCGAGGTCTTCGTCACCGAGGACGGGGCCGAGTGCGACCTCGACATCGGCCACTACGAGCGGTTCCTCGATGTGAGCCTGCGCGGCCGCGCGAACGTCACGACCGGCCAGGTGTACCACGACGTGATCGCCAAGGAACGCCGCGGCGAGTACCTCGGCGACACGGTCCAGGTCATCCCGCACATCACCAACGAGATCAAGTCGCGGATGCGCGCCGACGCCGAGCAGCACGACCCGCCCGACGTCATCATCACCGAGATCGGCGGGACGGTCGGCGACATCGAGTCGCTGCCCTTCCTCGAGGCGGCGCGGCAGGTGCGCCACGACGTGGGGCGCACGAACTGTTTCTTCCTGCACGTCTCCCTGGTTCCGTACCTTGCGCCCAGTGGCGAGCTGAAGACCAAGCCGACCCAGCATTCGGTGGCCATGCTGAGGCAGGTCGGTATCGCTCCCGACGCCATCGTGTGCCGGGCCGACCGCGACATCCCGAGCTCGATCAAGCGCAAGATCTCGCTGATGTGCGATGTCGACGAGGATGCGGTGGCCACAGCGGTGGACGCGCCCAGCATCTACGACATCCCCAAGGTGCTGCACCGCGAGGGCCTGGACGCCTACGTCGTCCGGCAGCTGGGTATGCCGTTCAAGGATGTCGACTGGACGCACTGGGACGCGCTGCTGCACCGGGTGCACCGCCCCGAGCACGAGGTGGAGATCGCACTCGTCGGCAAGTACGTGGATCTTCCCGACGCCTACCTGTCGGTGACCGAGGCCCTGCGCGCAGGAGGGTTCGGCCACAATGCCGGGGTCTCGATCCGGTGGGTCGTCTCCGACGAGTGTCAGACCGAGGCCGGCGCGCAGCGGGCCCTCAACGGCGTCGATGCCGTGCTGGTACCGGGAGGCTTCGGAGTACGCGGCATCGAGGGCAAGATCGGCGCCCTGCGGTGGTCGCGCGAGCGTGGGGTGCCCACGCTGGGTATCTGCCTGGGCCTGCAGGCCATGGTCATCGAGTTCGCCCGTCACATCGCCCAGGTGGCAGGAGCGAGCTCGACCGAGTTCGACCCGGAGACGCCCGCCCCGGTCATCGCGACCATGGAGGAACAGAAGGCCATCGTGGAGGGCGAAGGTGACCTGGGCGGCACGATGCGCCTGGGCACCTATCCGGCCCACCTCAGCGAGGGTTCGGTGGTGGCCTCCGTCTACGGCAGGACGGAGGTCAGCGAACGGCACCGGCACCGCTACGAGGTCAACAACTCCTACCGGGACCTCCTCGTGGACGCTGGGTTGGTGATCAGCGGCACCTCTCCGGATGGCGCCCTGGTGGAGTTCGTCGAGCTGCCGGAGGAGCATCACCCCTACTACGTCGCAACCCAGGCCCACCCTGAGTTCACCTCGCGGCCCGACCGGATGCATCCGCTGTTCGCCGGCCTGGTCGCCGCTGCCGTGGACCGGCAGCGCAGCGGCCGGCTGGTCGAAGTCGAACCGGCGCCGTTGTCATGAGTCTGGCCGCACCACAGGCCACCCCGGCCGAGCTCGTCGACGAGGTGCGCCCCGAGGCGGTGCAGTCCTCAGAGGTCGTGATGTCGGGCTTCGTCTGGGACGTGCGCCGAGACGTGGTGGACCTGGGGCAGGCGGGAGAGGTGACCCGGGAGTACGTCGACCACCCTGGTGCGGTGAGTGTGGTGGCGCTGCGTCAGGACCGCGGCGATGACGAGGTGGCCTTGATCCGCCAGTACCGTCACCCCGTCCGCAGCCATGAGTGGGAGCTGCCGGCGGGCTTGCTGGACGTCGCCGGTGAGTCCGGGGTGGCCGCCGCCGCCCGCGAGCTGGCCGAGGAGGCCGACCTCCGCGCCGAGCGGTGGGACCTGTTGAGCGAGTACTTCTCCTCGCCCGGCGGCCTCAACGAGGCCAAACGCATCTTCCTGGCCCGGGAGCTGTCCGACGTGCCGGTGGACGAACGTTTCGAGCGGGAGGCCGAGGAGCTGGGCATGCCGGTGCGCTGGGCCAGGCTCGACGACGCGGTCGAGGCGGTCCTGGCCGGGTCGATGCGCAACTCGGCGGCGGCCATCGGCCTGCTGGCGGCGTACGCCAGCAGGGCGCGGGGGTGGTCGAGCCTGCGACGGGCCGACGAGTCGTGGACGACGCACCCCGCCCGCCAACGATCCTGACCAGCGGCTCGTCGCGGGCGCGCCTGCGGCAGCATACCCTGGTCGTTCGGCTCCCCACGCCGTGACATCCCATACGCCCGACATCTGCTGGAGGACACCACTGTGCTGCGCACCCACGACGCCGGCTCGTTGCGAGCCGGACACGCCGATGAGACCGTCATGCTCGCCGGATGGGTGGCGCGTCGGCGGGATCACGGTGGGGTGGCCTTCCTGGACCTGCGGGACGCCTCTGGCGTGGCTCAGGTCGTGGCTCGCGACGAGGTGTTGACCGAGGGTGGTGCGCACGACGTCCGCAACGAGTACTGCGTGCGGGTCACCGGTCAGGTGCGTCTGCGGCCGGAGGGAAACGCCAACCCCGAGCTGGACAGTGGCGACATCGAGGTGGTCGCCGTCGAGCTCGAGGTGCTCAGCGAGGCGGCCCCGTTGCCGTTCCAGATCGACGAACGCAGCGCGGTGGGCGAGGAGGCCCGGCTGCGGCACCGCTACCTGGACCTGCGGCGTACGGGGCTGGGATCGGCCGGGCAGAACCTCCGGCTGCGCTCGCAGGTCAACGCCGCGGCCAGAGAGGTCCTGCTGGGTCGCGACTTCGTCGAGGTCGAGACCCCGACGCTGACGCGGTCGACGCCGGAGGGTGCCCGCGACTTCCTCGTGCCGGCACGCCTGCAGCCAGGCAGCTGGTACGCGCTGCCCCAGAGCCCACAGCTGTTCAAGCAGCTGCTGATGGTCGCCGGGCTGGAGCGCTACTACCAGATCGCCCGGTGCTATCGGGACGAGGACTTCCGCGCTGACCGACAGCCGGAGTTCACCCAGCTCGACATCGAGATGAGCTTCGTCGAGCAGGATGATGTGATCGACCTCGCCGAGGCCGTGCTACAGGCCGTATGGGCCCTCGTCGGGGTCGAGGTGCCGCGGCCCATCGCCCGGCTCAGCTACGCCGAGTCGATGGCCCGTTTCGGCACCGACAAGCCTGACCTGCGCTTCGGCCTGGAGCTGAGCGACTGCACGGACTACTTCGCCGACACCGGCTTCCGCGTGTTCCAGGCGCCGTACGTCGGTGCAGTGGTCATGCCGGGAGGCGCCAGCCAGCCACGGCGAACCTTCGACGCGTGGCAGGACTGGGCCCGCCAGCGCGGTTCCCGGGGACTGGCCTACGTCACCGTCGCGGACGACGGCACGCTGGCCGGTCCGGTGGCCAAGAACCTCTCCGAGGTCGAGCGCGGGGGCCTGGCGGCTTACGTCGGGGCCGAGCCGGGCGACTGCATCTTCTTCGCTGCCGGAGAGGTCAGGAGCGCTCGAGCGCTGCTGGGCGCCGCCCGGTTGGAGATCGGCCGCCGCCTGGACCTGATCGACACCTCGGCGTGGTCGTTCGTCTGGGTGGTGGACGCGCCGCTGTTCGAGCCTGCGACGGACGCGGTCGCAGCCGGGGACGTCGCGGTCGGCAGCGGTGCGTGGACGGCAGTCCACCATGCGTTTACCGCTCCCCAGGACGACGTGGGGGAGCGGCTGGAGAGCGACCCGGGCTCGGTGCTGGCGCAGGCCTACGACATCGTCTGCAACGGCAACGAGATCGGTGGCGGGTCGATCCGTATCCACCGCCGCGACCTCCAGGAGCGGGTCTTCGCGGTCATGGGCCTGTCGGCCGAGCAGGCACAGGAGAAGTTCGGGTTCCTCCTCGAGGCGTTCAGCTACGGGGCCCCACCCCACGGCGGGATCGCCTTCGGCTGGGACCGCATCGTGGCTCTGCTGGCGGGCACGGAATCGATCCGGGACGTCATCGCCTTTCCCAAGTCCGGCGGCGGCTTCGATCCACTGACCCAGGCGCCGGCCGACATCACCGCCGCCCAGCGCAAGGAGACCGGCGTGGACGCGGCCCCGCGCGCCTAGCCTGTCTCGTGGGCCGGCTCCTGCGCCGGCTCCTGCACCGAATCCTGGTTGAGGCTTCCATGGTCCTTGACGCCGAAGCGCGTGTGAACCGGGAGCAGGAAGCGCGGTGACCACCAGTTCCATCGGCCCAGCAGGGTCATCGTGGAGGGCACCAGCACCATCCGGACCAGCGTCGCGTCGATGAGCACGGCGGTGGCGAGCGCGAACCCGGTCTGCTTGATCGCCAGCATGTCGCCGAGCGCGAACCCGGAGAAGACGATGACCATGATCAGGGCCGCTGAGGTGATGATCCGGCCCGAGCGCTGCAACCCCAGGCGCACGGCGGTGTTGTCGTCGTACCCGGACTCGTGCAGCTCGATGATCCGAGCGAGCAGGAAGACCTCGTAGTCCATCGCCAGGCCGAAACCGAAGGCGAGCACCAGCAACGGGATGATCGACTCCACCCCGCCCGCGGAGGTGAAGCTCAGCACGTTCTCCAGGTGCGGCCCCTGGAACACCCAGGTGGTCAGGCCCAGGCTGGCGCCGAGAGAGATGACGTTGAGCAGCAGCGCCTTGGCGGGTATGACGACCGAGGCGGTGAGCAGGAACAGCAGGGTGAACGTGGCCCCTGCGATCCAGGCGGCGGCATACGGCCCCCTCTCGAACATCGAGTCCACGAAGTCGAGCAGGCTCGCGGCCTGCCCGGTGACGTAGATGTCGAAGTCTGGTCGGTCGCTACGCAGTGTGTCCACGACGTCGCGGGCCGCGTCGGCCGTCGCCGAGCCTGTCGTCGCGATGCGCAGCACCGACAGATCTCCCTCGGTCTGCACCGGCTCGAGCGAGTCGACCCCGGGAAGGTCGGCGACGCTGCCCTGAGCCCACTTCTGGACCTCCTCCTGCGGCGCCGGCGACACCACGGTGACGTCGGCCCCGGCCAGCGCGGGGTAGTCCTCGTCCAGCATCTCGAAGAACTCGCGCTGCTCGGCGCCCTGGGGAAGGAGCTCGACCCCCGAGGAGACGAGCCGCATGCCGAGCACGGGGGAGGCCAGCAGCAGCAGGATGGCCACGCTCACCAGCACGGTCACTGCCGGACGCCGCTGCACCACCCGTGCCAGCAGCGAGAACCAGCCCTCGTCGCCACCGGTCTCGGCTCCACGCCGGCTGCCCAGCCGGCGCGCGGCCAGGGCGCACAACGCCGGCACGAGGGTGAGCGCCACGATCAGCGCGACCATGACGACGGAGACGCCCGCCGCCCCGATCGCCCGCATGATGGGTGCCTGGAACAGCGTCAGGCCCGAGAGCGAGATGCCCACGATCAGGGCTGAGAACAGCACCGTGCGACCAGCGGTGCTGACCGTGCCGACGACCGCGGCCTCGATCTGCTCTGAGCTCAGGTCACGGTGTGCGACTCCCGGAGCGACCGCACGAACCTCTTCGCGGAAGCGGCTGACGATGAGCAGCCCGTAGTCGATGCACAGCGCCAGGCCCATCACGGTGACGATGTTGACCACCGTCGCGTCCAGGTCCATCAGGTAAGAGAAGCCCAGCAGGATGGCCAACCCGCCTCCGATCGAGGCGATGGCTCCGACGATCGGCATACCGGCGGCCAAGAACCCCCCGAACACCACGATCATCACCACCAGCGAGGCGGGTATGGCCACACCCTCGCCTTTGGCCAGGTCCTCGGCCACCAGAGCGTTGATGTCGTCGATCAGGTCGGTGATCCCCCCGACGGTGACGTCGTCGGAGATCGGCTCCAACGCCTCGGGGGCCCGCTGCCGCACCTCGTCGACCACCTCGCCCTGCTCCGCCTGGGAGAGGTCGGCCGACATGCTCACCACGACCATGAAGCCGCCCGATGAGGGGTCGGAGTCGGCGACCAGGGCGAAGGCCTCGGGGGTCTGCGGCCAGCCGGGCGTGGTCATCGCCGAGCTGACCTCGGAGACTTGGGGGATCTCCTCGAGCTCGGCGACCGTCTCGGCGACCGTCTGCGCGGTCTGGGGAGCCAGCACATCGGCGTCGCGCACCGACACCAGCACCGTGACCGCTTCCTCGTCCTGCTCGGCCAGCAGGTCGTAGGCATCCTGGGCCTCGCCCGGGGCCTCGGTCGTGCCGGAGGTGAGCCGGTCGAACACCGACTGCCCGGTCAGCAGGCCCAGGCTCGCCGCGAAGCAGAGGGCGACCACGACCAACCAGACACCCACGTACCAGCGGCTGTGGCGAGCCGTGCTGCGTCCCAGGCGCACCAGACGTGGGCTCGGCTGGGGGCGGTGGCGGCCGCGGGTGCGTGTCACGTCGGCTAGCCTGCCAAACGTGCCTGCTCCTGACGACGGCGACCTGTTCTCCCAGCCCGACGCCGGGGCAGCGTCGGGCTACGAGCAGCCGCTGGCCGCACGGATGCGACCCCGCGACATCGCCGAGGTGCGCGGGCAGGCCGAGGTCCTTGCCCCCGGAAGTCCGTTGCGGCGCCTGATCGAGGGCAGGGGCGGGGTGGCCGGCCCCCTGTCGGCGATTCTGTGGGGTCCGCCGGGCACCGGCAAGACGACGCTGGCCCACCTGGCCGCCCAGGCCGGCGACCGGGCCTTCGCCGAGCTGTCCGCCGTCACGGCCGGGGTGAAGGACGTCCGAACGGTGCTCGACCGCGCCGCCGACGAGCGGGCGCTCTACGGTCGCCAGCTGGTGCTCTTCCTCGACGAGATCCACCGGTTCAGCAAGGCGCAGCAGGATGCTCTGCTGCCCGGCGTGGAGAACCGGCTCATCGTCCTCGTGGCGGCCACCACAGAGAACCCGTCCTTCAGCGTGATCGCCCCGCTGCTCTCCCGCTCGATCCTGGTGCGACTGGAGCCGCTGAACGACACCGAGCTGGACTCGCTCGTCGAGGACGCGCTGCGCGATGAGCGTGGCCTGAACGCGGAGTTCACCCTGGAACCAGCGGCCAAGCAGCACCTGGTCGCCATCAGCGGTGGTGACGCGCGCCGCGCGTTGACCACGCTCGAGGCAGCGGCCGGCGTCGCCCAGGACGCCGGCCCCGGCGCCGCTGAGACTGCTGTCACGCCGATCACGCTGGCACACGCAGAGCAGGCCGTTGCCCGGGCCGCCGTACGCTACGACCGCACCGGGGACCAGCACTACGACGTGGCCAGCGCGTTCATCAAGTCCATGCGCGGCAGTGACGTCGACGCCGCCTTGCACTACCTCGCGCGGCAGCTGGAAGCGGGGGAGGACCCTCGCTTCATCGCCCGGCGCATCGTGATCAGCGCCAGCGAGGACGTGGGGATGGCCGACCCGACAGCCCTGCAGACCGCAGTGGCCGCGATGCACGCCGTGGCCCAGATCGGGATGCCCGAGGCGCGCATCGTCCTGGCCCAGGCCGTGGTGCACAACACCGCGGCGCCGAAGTCGAACGCCGCGTACTCCGCCATGAACGCCGCGATCGCCGACGTCCGAGCGGGCCGCGGAGGCCCCGTGCCGCCGGCTCTGCGGGGCACCGGGTACGCCGGGGCGCAGGCCCTGGGCCACGGTGCCGGCTACCGGTACAGCCACGACGAGCCCGAGGGGGTGGGAGCGCAGCAGTTCCTGCCGGACGACCTGCTCGACGCCCAGTACTACCGGCCGACCGACCGGGGCTTCGAGGAGCGCCTCGGCTCGCGCTGGGCCTGGCTACGGGCGCGAGTTCGTGGCGTTGCTCCGGCCCAGGGTCAGGCGCCGGACACCGGCCCCGAGCAGGCGCACCGGTAGAGTGCGCGAAGGCGCACGCCCCGCAGACCCCGGCGCCGACAGTCGAAGAGGAGCCATGGAAACCGCCGAGATCCGCCGTCGTTGGCTTGCGTTCTTCGAGAGCAAGGGTCACGCGGTCGTACCGAGCGCCTCGTTGGTCAGTGACGACCCGACGCTGCTCTTCACGGTGGCCGGCATGGTTCCGTTCATCCCCTACCTCACCGGTCAGCAGACGCCGCCGTGGCCCCGGGCCACGTCCGTCCAGAAGTGCGTGCGCACCCTCGACATCGAAGAGGTCGGCAAGACCACCCGTCACGGCACCTTCTTCCAGATGAACGGCAACTTCTCGTTCGGCGACTACTTCAAGGAAGGGGCCATCAGCCACGCCTGGGAGTTCGTGACCTCGGGTCAGGACGCCGGCGGGCTGGGCTTCGAGCCGGACTCGGTCTGGGTGACCGTCCTGGACGGGGACACCGAGGCCATCGAGCTGTGGCAGCGCGTTGCCGGTCTGCCGCAGGAACGGATCCAGCGACGAGGGCTGGCCGACAACTACTGGCACACCGGAGTGCCCGGGCCGGGCGGCCCGTGCAGCGAGATCTACATCGACCGGGGCTCGGAGTACGGGCCCGACGGCGGGCCGGCAGTGGACGAGGACCGGTTCCTCGAGATCTGGAACCTCGTCTTCATGCAGGAGGAGCTGACGGCGGTCCGGTCGAAGACGGACTTCGACGTGGGCGGTCCCCTACCCAGCAAGAACATCGACACCGGCATGGGCCTGGAGCGGGTTGCCTACCTGCTCCAGGGGGTCGACAACCTGTACGAGATCGACGAGGTCTACCCCGTCATCGCGGCAGCGGAGGAGCTCTCGGGGCGGCACTACGGCTCGCGTGAGAGCGACGACGTCCAGCTCAGGGTGGTCGCCGACCACGTGCGCTCGGCGCTCATGCTCATCGGCGACGGCGTGACACCCGGTAACGAGGGCCGCGGCTACGTGCTTCGTCGGCTGCTACGGCGGGCCATGCGCTCGATGCGGCTGCTGGGGGTGCGGGGGCCGTGTCTTCCCACGCTGCTCCCGGTGAGCCGGGATGTGATGGCTTCGTCCTATCCCGAGCTGCTCCAGCAGTGGTCCTCGATCTCGGCGGTGGCCTACGGGGAGGAGGAGGCCTTCTCGCGGACTCTGTCCAGCGGCACCGTGATGCTCGACGCGGCGGTGAGGCGAACCCGCCAGCAAGGGGAGCCCTCGCTGGGGGGTGCCGAGGCCTTCGCCCTGCACGACACCTACGGCTTTCCGATCGACCTGACGCTGGAGATGGCCGCCGAGCAGGGCGTCACGGTGGACGAGGAAGGGTTCCGGCGGCTCATGGGGGAGCAGCGCGACCGAGCCAAGGCCGATGCGCGTTCGAAGCGCTCCAGCCACGGCGATACGACCGTCTACCGGCAGATCGCCGACCGGCTCGGTGCCGCCGTGGCCTTCACCGGGTACGACGAGGTCCGGTCCGAGTCACGGGTCGCGGGTCTGGTGGTCGACGGGCAGGCCGTGGCCGAGGCCACAGCGGGTCAGGACATCGACATCGTGCTGGACCGCACGCCCTTCTACGCCGAGGGCGGCGGGCAGCTCGCCGACGCAGGACTGATCCAGCTCGCCGGCGGCGGCGTCATCGAGGTGCATGACGTGCAGTCACCCGTCTCGGGGGTCATCGTGCACCGGGCCAGCGTGCGCGAGGGCAGCGTGGGCCAGGGGGAGCAAGCGCACTCCGCGGTGGACGTCGAGCGTCGACGCTCCATCTCCCGTGCTCACACGGCAACGCACATGGTGCACAAAGCTATCCGGGAGGCCCTCGGCGAGAGTGCGACCCAGGCGGGCTCCGAGAACGCACCGGGCCGCTTCCGCTTCGACTTCAACGCCACCGCCGCGGTACCGCCCTCGGTGCTCGTCGAGGTGGAGGCGCGCGTCAACGCACTGCTGTTGGACGACCTCCCTGTCCGCGCAGAGATCATGACCCAGCAGCAGGCTCACGACGCCGGCGCCATGGCGCTGTTCGGTGAGAAGTACGGCGACGAGGTGCGCGTGGTATCGGTCGGCGACTGGGCCAGTGAGCTGTGTGGGGGCACCCACGCCCGGCGTTCGGGCCAGCTCGGCGTGGTCAAGCTCATGGGTGAGGCCTCCATCGGAGCCGGCGTGCGACGTGTCGAGGCGCTGGTGGGGGCGGACGCGTACGCGTTCCTGGCCCGCGAGCACACCATCGTCGGTCAGCTCAGCGAGGTGTTGAAGGCCCGACCCGAGGAGCTGGCCGAACGGGTCGAGGGAATCCTGCGACGCCTGAAACAGGCCGAACGGGAGATTGCTGAGGCTCGAGTCCGTGCAGTGCTCTCTGCGGCGTCCACGCTCGTGGAGCAGGCCCACGACGTGGCGGGGGTGACGTTCCTCGGCCACGACACCGGGGTCGGGGTCAGCGCCGACGACGCCCGGCGTCTCGTGGGGGACCTTCGCGGACGCCTGGGCAACGAGCGGCCGAGCGTGGTGGCCGTCACCGCGACCCAACAGGACCGCCCGGTCGTGGTGGTCGCCACGAACGAGCTGGCCAGGTCTCGGGGACTGCGCGCAGGTGACCTGGTCAAACTCGCCGCCGCCGAGCTGGGCGGTGGCGGCGGAGGCAAACCGGACCTGGCCCAAGGCGGGGGAAGCGACGCCTCCCGGACGGCGCAGGCCCTGCTGACTGTGGAGAAAGCCGTGGGGGAACGCGTCACCGCCGCTTCGTGATGCGTTCGGGAGTGCGGTTGGGCGTCGACGTCGGGACGGTTCGCGTCGGCCTGGCCGTCAGCGACCCCGAAGGGCGCCTGGCCAGCCCGGTAGGCACCCTTTCCCGCGACGTCCGCGGCGGATCCGACCTGACACAGATCGCGGAGCATGCTCGCCAGCGGCAGGTGCTCGAGGTGGTCGTCGGGCTGCCGAAGTCGCTGTCCGGGGGCGAAGGCGTGGCCGCTGAACAGGCGCGCGACTACGCTAGGGCGTTGCACCAGGCCCTGAACGGGGTCGATGTGCGGTTGTGGGACGAGCGCCTGACCACCGTGGACGCCACCCGGCATCTCCGCACCAGCGGAGTCGCCGCGCGGCGTCGTCGTGACACGGTGGACCAGGCGGCTGCCGTGCTGATCCTGCAGGCAGCCATGGACGCAGAACGCAGCACCGGATCTCCCGGTGGAGAGGTGGTCGGGCGGCGCAAGCCGCGACGGCGCGCCGCCTCGGATCGGCAGCAAGGAAGGCAGTCGTGAGCCAACCCCCTGACGAGACACCTTCGACCTTCAGGCGCGTCCGGGGTGCGGCGCATCCACGGCGGCAGCGACCGATCCACCGTGACCATCGGGAGCGCCGCGACCCTCGTGAGGTCGAGCACGAAGGTGCCTGGGCGGTGTCCGACACCGGGTGGCACGGGCGGTATGAGGATGAGCGCCTCGAGATGCACGAGGTCGACGCGATGGACGAGCTGGATCCCGAGCGCGAGGGGCACTTCGAGCAGGCAGAGCTCGACGCCGAGTACGAAGCCCCTCGGCGTCGCTCACCGCTGGTTCGCTGGGGGGCACTGTTCGCCGCTCTCGCGGTCGTCGTCGTGGGCGGTTACGTCGCCGTGCAGGCGCTCAGCGGGATCCTCCCGACGTTCGGTGGGGGCAACAACGAGATCGAGGACTACCCGGGGCCGGGCAGCGGTGAGATCATCGTCGAGGTGCCCCAGGGTGCCGGCGGCGGGGAGATCGCCCAGGTGCTGGCGGACAACGACGTCGTGGCCAGCGCCGCTGCGTTCACTGCAGCGGCTGCGGTCGAGCCACAGTCGGTCAGCATCCAACCCGGCTCCTACCGGATGGCGGAGCAGATGAGTGCGGAAGGCGCCTTGGACCGCATGCTCGACCCGGAGTTCCGTGAGGCGCAAGGGGTGACCGTCCGAGAGGGTCTGTGGAAGGAGGAGGTCTTCGAGGTGCTGGCCCGGGAGACCGACCACGACGTCGAGGACTACGAAGCGGTCGATCCGAGCGAGATAGACCTTCCCGCGGCGGCGAGCGGGGACATGGAGGGCTACCTCTTCCCCGACACCTACTCCTTCGGGCCGGATGACACCCCCACGCAGCAGCTCCGCGACATGGTCGAGCTGGGCAAGACCAAGTACGCCGATCTGGGTCTGGAAGGGCGCGAGCTCGACACGGCCATCATCAGGGGCAGCCTGATCCAGGCCGAGGGAGCCTTCAGCGACGACCTGCCGAAGATCGCCCGGGTGATCGACAACCGGCTGCGCGAGGACCAGCCGCTGGGCTTCGACTCCACCATCCACTTCATCTTCTCCGAACGGGGCCGGGCGGGCACGACCGACGCCCAGCGCGAGAGCGACAGCCCGTACAACACCTACCTGCGAACAGGCCTGCCGCCGGGGCCGATCAACAGCCCGGGGATCAGGGCGGTCGAGGCGGCCATGAACCCTGCCGAGGGGCCGTGGCTGTACTTCGTCACGACCGACCCCAGCACCGGGGAGACGAAGTTCGCGGTGACCTTCAAGGAGCACAAGGCGAACGTCCAGGAGTTCCAGCGCTGGTGTCGTAACAACCCGGATGACTGCTGAGGTCGGCAAGGGGACGCGGCGGGCCGGCGTGGTCGGGTCCCCCATCGAGCACTCGCTGTCACCGCTGCTGCACGAGGCTGCCTACCGCGCCCTCGGTCTGCGGCAGTGGAGCTACCACCGGGACGAGGTGGCGGCCGGCGCCCTCGCGGCATACGTGCGCGATCTGCCCGACTCGTGGGTCGGGCTCTCGGTGACCATGCCGGGCAAGGAGGAGGCGCTGGCTCTGGCCACACAGACGACCGAGCGGGCCGAGCTCACCGGCGCAGCGAACACGTTGGTGCGCCAGGCCGGAGGGTGGTGGGCCGACAACACCGATGTCGACGGGGTCACCCGGGCCCTCGCCGAGGCCGGTTGTGGCCACGTCGACACCGCCTGGGTGGTCGGGTCCGGAGCCACCGCGCGCTCGGTGCTGGTTGCCCTGGGCGCCATGGGGGTGAGTCAGGTGTGCCTCCAGGTGCGCTCGCACGCGCGCGGAGCGACCCTTGCCCTTGTCGACAGCCTGGGGATGGGGGTGGACGTGCGCGGCTACGACCAGGGGTGGCCCCGCCTGGAGCAGTTCGACGTGGCGGTCAGCACGGTGCCCGCACAGGGAGCACTACCGTCTGACCAGGCCCACGCTGGGGCACCCGGGTCGTCATGCCGTCTCGGTCGAGACCTGTGGGCGATGGACGTGGTCTACCAGGCCGACGGCCCCTGGGCGCGGCGCCTGCGCGCGGCGGGGGCGGTCACGGTGCCCGGAGCCGAGATGCTGCTGCATCAGGCGGCGCAGCAGGTCCAGGCCATGACTGGGCACCCCGCGCCGGTCGAGGCCATGCGACGCGCGCTGGCCGCGGGGCGCGCTGACCTGCACTCCTGACGGGCGTAGCGGTGGTGTGGGCGTCTCTGGTGGCCGGACTCGCGGCGGTCTGGGGGCTGTTGCTGCGCCGACGCCTGCAGATGCTGGCCTATCGCACCGAGGATGAGCGCAGGACTCCGCCCCAGGGCTCGCGCTGGTGGGTGGTCCCGGTACTCGCTGCCTCGGCCTGGCTGCTGACCACCCGGGTGCAGGAGACCGCGCTCGCCGTGGACGCGCGAGTCGCTCTGCTGCTCACCATGGTGGTGCTGGCCGGCGCGTGTGTGGCCCTGGCTGCGATCGACCTCGACGTCCACCGCCTGCCGGACAGGATCGTCGCAGGAACCGGCGGCGTGCTCCTGATCGGTCTGAGCCTGGCCTCGGTACTCGACGCCGGCGTCGGTCCCTGGTGGCGGGCGTGGGCCTGCGCACTGGCCAGTGGCGCGCTCTACCTACTCCTGGCGCTGCTGACGCTCGCGCGCGGGTCCTTGGGAGTCGGCCTGGGTGACGTGAAGCTCTCGATGCTGCTCGGGGCCGCCCTGGGCTGGTTCGGGGTGCAGAACGCTGTCGTCGGCATCTATGCCGGGTTCGTCATCGGCGGTGCGCTAGCGCTGACGCTCCTTCTCAGCGGACGTGTGGGCCTGCGTGGCCACCTGGCCTACGGGCCCCCGATGATGCTGGGTGCCTTGGTCGGCATCCTGCTGCCCTCGGACATTCTGCAGCGGCTGTTCTGACAGACTCGGCCTCATGTTGCGTTGGTTGACGGCGGGCGAGTCGCACGGGCCGTCCCTCACCGCGGTCCTGGAGGGTCTACCGGCGGGCGTGGAGATCACCCGCGACGCCGTCTCGACAGCGCTGGCCAGACGGCGGCTGGGGTATGGCCGAGGGGCGAGGATGAGCTTCGAGGCCGACCAGCTCGAGTTCGCCGGAGGTATGCGCCACGGGTACTCGCTCGGGTCACCGATCGCGCTGCACATCGCCAACTCCGAGTGGGCCAAGTGGGACAAGGTGATGAGCCCGGAACCGGTGGCGGACTCCGACCTGGAGAGGGCCAGCGACGTCGGTGCCCCGGCCGAGCTGGCACGGAACAGGCCGCTGACCCGGCCTCGGCCCGGGCACGCTGACCTGGTCGGTATGCAGAAGTACGCGCACGGTGAAGCCCGGCCGGTGCTGGAGCGGGCGTCAGCGCGGGAGACGGCTGCGCGCGTGGCCCTGGGCGCGGTCGCAGCTGCCTTCTTGGAGCAGGCCTGCGACGTCGCGCTGGTATCGCACACGGTCTCCCTCGGGTCGGCCGGGTGGGTCGGGCCCGACTCCGACGCCCCCGAGGTCGAGGATCTTCCCCGTCCCACCGATGTCGACGCGCTCGACGCCGACCCCGTCCGCACCCTGGACGCCGAGCTCTCCACCCGGATGGTCGCCGAGGTCGATACCGCACGCAAGGACGGGGACACGCTCGGCGGTGTCGTCGAGGTGCTCGCCTGGGGACTGCCCCCGGGTCTGGGTTCGCACGTGCACTGGGACCGCCGGCTCGACAGTCGTCTCGCCGGCGCGCTGATGAGCATCCAGGCCATCAAGGGTGTCGAGGTCGGTGAGGGTTTCCGGACCGCTGCCCGGCGCGGTAGCCGGGCGCACGACGAGATCGAGCTCGATGACCAGGGTCGCGTCGGACGCACGACGCTGCGCTCCGGTGGTGTCGAGGGAGGCATGAGTACGGGTTCGGTGCTGCGCGTTCGGGCCGCGATGAAGCCGATCTCCACCGTGCCGCGAGCGTTGCGCACGGTGGACGTCGCGACGGGGGAGAGCGCGACCGCCATCCACCAACGGTCCGACGTGTGTGCCGTGCCCGCGGCCGGCGTCGTGGCCGAGGCGATGGTGGCCCTGGTGCTCGCGGACGCGGTGCTGGAGAAATGTGGTGGTGACAGCGTCGGGGAGGTGCGGCGCAACCTCCAGGCCTACCTGGCGGCGATCCCCGAGACCATGGCTGTGGGGCAGGCACTGTGACAGAACCCACCGAGCCCACGAAGGCGGGCGAGTCCACTGCAGCGCGTAGGCCATGGGTCGTGCTGGTCGGTCCGCCCGGGTCCGGCAAGTCCACGATCGGGGCCGAGCTGGCGGACCGATCCGGGACCGAGCTCTGGGATACCGACGCTGCGGTCGAGGCCGCGCAGGGTCGCTCGATCAGCGACATCTTCGTCGACGACGGCGAGGCCGCGTTCCGCCTGCTGGAGCGACAGGAGGTGCTGCGGGCCCTAGAAGCCCACGACGGCGTGCTCGCCCTGGGGGGTGGCGCCGTGATGACCCCCGACGTCGCGGACGCGCTGCGTGCCCCACGCCACCGGCAGACGGTCGTCTTTCTGGACGTGGGCATCGCCGATGCCGCGTCACGCGTCGGCTTCGACGCCTCGCGCCCACTACTCGTCGTCAACCCGCGAGCCTCGTGGAACCGGCTGATGAAGGCCCGGCGCACCACCTACGAGGAGCTGGCCTCGGTCCACGTCGACACCGCAGGCCGCAGTGTGAGCGACATCGTGGACGAGATCCAGCGGCTCGCGCCGGCGCTGCCGCCCTCGGGCGAGGCATGAGCGCGCAGAGCCGCCTGCGATCGATCCGCGTCGAGCCGGGAGCCGCCGGCGAAGGCGGCCCACCGGGCGGTGGGTATGACGTCTGCGTGGGTGACGGGGCGCTGGATCGGCTGGGCGACCACCTCCACCGGGGCCGCCGGGTGCTCGTGGTCGCCCAACCGGGGCGTACTGCGGTCGAGAACCGTGTGTGTGCGATGGTCCAGGGAGCGGGCGCGGAGGTCCACGTGGCTCGGGTGCCGGACGCCGAGGCGGCCAAAGACGTCGCCGTGCTGGCGGGCGTGTGGCAGCAGCTGGGTCAGGCGGGGTTCACCCGTGACGACCTGCTGGTGGGCCTGGGTGGGGGAGCCGTGACCGACCTCGCGGGCTTCGCCGCTGCCTCCTGGCTGCGCGGCGTCGACGTGGTGCACCTACCGACCTCGTTGCTCGGCGTCGTGGACGCCGCGGTGGGTGGCAAGACAGGGATCAACACCGCGGAGGGAAAGAACCTCGTCGGGGCCTTCCATCAGCCGCGCGCGGTGCTGTGCGACCCGGCCTGGCTGGTGGGTATGCCGCGACCGGACTACGCCTCCGGGTTGGCCGAGGTCGTCAAGTGCGGACTGATCGCCGACCCCACCATCCTGACGATGATCGAGTCGGATCCGCAGGCTGCCGCCGTGCCGGGGGGCCAGGTTGGCGTGGAGCTGATCGCCGCCGCAGTTCAGGTGAAGGCCGACGTCGTCGGTGCTGACCCGAGGGAGTCCTCGCGGCGAGAGATCCTGAACTTCGGGCACACCCTGGCTCACGCCATCGAGCAGGTGGAGGACTACCGATGGCGTCACGGCGACGCGGTCGCGGTCGGTATGGTCTTCGCCACCGAGCTCGGAGTGCTGGCTCGTCGCACCCCCGATGACCTGCCTTCTCGGCTACGCACCCTGTTGGCAGCCCTCGAGCTGCCGACGAGCTATCGCGGGGACCGCTGGCCCGAGCTGCGCACGGCGATGGGGCGGGACAAGAAGGCGCGCGGCTCACAGCTACGCTTCGTCGTCCTCGACGGCCTGGGGAGTCCGGGACGCCTCGATGGGCCTGAAGAGGAGATGCTGCGGCAGGCCTACGCCACGGTGGCCGACTAGTCTGACCACATGTCGCGCACGGTGCTGGTCATCTCCGGGCCCAACCTCGCCGCGCTCGGGTCCCGACAGCCCGAGATATACGGCACCCTGACGTTGGCCGAGGTGAGCGAGCGGCTGGTCGAGCAGGGTGAGGCACTGGGGCTGGGCTGCCGCTGTCTGCAGAGTGACGACGAAGGCCAGATCGTGGGATGGCTCCACGAGGCCGCCGAGACCGGTGCCGACGTCGTGCTCAACCCGGCGGCGTTCACCCACTACTCCTACGCGGTGGCCGATGCGTGTGCGCACGCGGTGGCCCGCGGGTCGCGACTCATCGAGGTACACCTGTCAAACCCCTCCGCTCGGGAGGGGTTCCGCCAGGTCTCGGTCGTGACCCCGGTGGCGACAGGGACCATCGCCGGCTTCGGAGCGCAGTCGTACTTCCTGGCGCTACAGGCCCTGGCGAACGGTGTGAGGGCCGACGCAGCGGGGCGCGCGGCGGGTTAGACTCCCTGCCGCCCCTCATTCGTATCGTCGACGCGCCCCGCGGGAGCGTGAGATACGAGACTCGGACCCACCACCAGGAGAGAGACAGACGTGGCCTCGACCAACGATCTCAAGAACGGCCTGGTCCTGGACATGGACCACGGCCTGTGGCAGGTCCTCGACTTCCAGCACGTCAAGCCGGGCAAGGGTCCGGCCTTCGTGCGGACGAAGCTGAAGAACGTGGTGTCGGGCAAGATCGTCGACAAGACCTTCAACGCGGGGACGAAGGTCGAGACCGCCACGGTGGACCGCAGCGACATGCAGTACCTCTACCACGACGGCACCGACTACATCTTCATGGACACCAAGACCTACGAGCAGATCCCGGTGACCCCCGAGGTGCTGGGTAGCGCCAGCGACTACCTGCTGGAGAACGCCGAGGCCATGATCGCCCGGCACGAAGGCCAGGTGCTGTACGTCGAGCTGCCACCGTCGGTGGTCCTGGAGATCGCCCAGACCGACCCGGGGGTGCAGGGAGACCGCTCGACCGGCGGCACCAAGCCAGCCACCCTGGAGACGGGAGCCCAGATCGCGGTCCCCCTGTTCCTCGAGGCCGGTACCCGCGTCAAGGTGGACACCCGGGACGGCTCCTATCTCGGTCGGGTCAACTGAGCGCCGGTGGCCGCCCGTAGCAAGGCGCGTAAGCGAGCCCTGGAGCTGCTCTACGAGGCCGAACAGCGAGGCCTCAACGTCGGCGAGCTGCTGGATCAGCGACTGCAGGCTCCGACCACGCAGCACCCGCTCCCGGAGTACGCGGTCGCGCTCGTGCGCGGCGTGCTCGGACACTGGGCGGAGATCGAGGAGGTTCTGAGCACCTACAGCCAGGGTTGGCCGGTGCTGCGGATGCCTGCGGTGGACCGAGCCGCACTGCGTCTGGGGACCTGGGAGGTGGTCTGGAACGACGAGGTGCCTGACGTCGTCGCGATCGCCGAGGCGGTCGACCTCGTGCAGGCGATGTCGACCGATGAGTCCGGCAAGTTCGTGAACGGCCTGCTCGCTCGTGTCTCGGCCGTCAAGGTGACTCTAGTCTGACCAGCGGGGTGGTACCGTTCAGGGATCCCGGCGCGTATCGTGAAGTGAGTCGCAACATGCGCAACAAAAATCGTCACCAGTTCATCATCCAGATGCTGCAGTCGGCGCGCTTCGAGGTGCTGCCCACTCCGAGCGCGGAGGAGTCGGTGCTCGCAGCGTTGCCTCTCGGCAGCACGGTGACCGTGACGGCATCCCCGGCCCAGGGGATCGAAGCCACCGTCGATCTGGCCATCCGGCTCGCCGGGCAGGGGTATGACGCCGTGCCCCACCTCGCCGCACGGATGGTGTCCGGCAGGGCGGAGCTGACTGACATCGTGCTGCGGTTGAACGAAGCCGGGGTGGGGACCATCTTCGTTCCCGGCGGCGACCAGCAGCCGCCGGCCGGTGAGTACGGTTGCGCGCTGGACATGCTGCAGGACCTGACCGCGATGGGTCATCCCGCGATGACGGTGGGGATCACCGGGTACCCCGAGGCCCACCCCAGCATCAGTGACGACCTCACAGTGCAGGCCATGTGGGACAAGCGCAAACACGCCTCCCACGTCGTGAGCAACCTGACGTTCGACCCGCATCAGGTGCAGCGCTGGATCACCCGGATGCGCTCGCGGGGGATCACTCTTCCGGTGCTGCTCGGGGTGCCGGGGCCCATCGACAGGGCCAAGCTCCTCACCATGGCGACCCGGATCGGGGTCGGAGACTCCACGCGCTTCCTGAGCAAGCACAAGAGCATCATGACGCGGTTGGCCGCCCCCGGAGGGTTCACCGGAGAGAAGTTCCTTCAGGGGTGCGCCCAAACGCTGGCCGCGCCGGAGGCCCGTGTCACCGGGATGCACCTCTACACCTTCAACCAGGTCGCCGCGACCGAGCGTTGGCGGCGCGAGTACCTCGAACGGTTGGGCGCGGGCCTGAAGCAGCCGATGGCTACGGCTGACTAGCCAGGGCAGCTGAGGGCCTTCTACTGAGCACCTACCTGCTCTGGACCTACCAGCTGTGTCTGCAGCAGGTGTGTCCGGCGGGAGTCGCTGCAGGCGGTGGGGAGTGTGGCAGGCTCAGGCGACGCCTCGGGTGCGTGACGGCGCTTGAAGCAGGGATGCCAGACGCTCACCCTCGCTGGCCAACAGCTCGCCCAGCTCGGGGAACTGCTCCTGGAGCCGAACGGTCGGCCCGGAGATGCCCAGCGAGGCGATGACCGATCCCTCCAGTCCGGCGACCGGAGCCGCCAGACCGGACAGGCCGACCTCCAGCTCGTCGCAGGAGACGGAGTACCCCCGTGTGCGGACCTGGTGCAGGTCGTCCAGCAGCTGCTCACGCGTGCGAGAGTTGTCGGTGAGCTTCGGCAGCTGGCCTGAGGGGACCTTGATCGCGCCATAGGCGCACAGCACCTTGCCCAGCGAGCTGCAGTGGACCGGAACCTCGACCTCGTTCCAGTCGCGAGCACGCAGCAGGTACGTGGACTCGACCTGCGCGATGTAGAACACGGCGTCCGAGCGCGCCACCCCGAGATGCACGGTCTCGCCGCAGGCTTCGGAGACCGACTGCAGCACCGGTTCGGCCAGACGGGCGACCTGGGGCCACGGATCGTGCAGGGCGGCGTAGAGGGCGAACAGCTGGCCACCCACGTAGCCATCCGCCGTGCGCTCGAGCAGCTCGGTGCGCTCCAGCGCGGTCAACAGGCGCGAGGCCGTGGAACGGGCCAGACCTGTGGTCTCGGCCAGCTCGCTGGTGGTCATCGGATGATCGGAATGGATGACCAGGTCGATGAGGTTCGCCGCACGGTCGACGGCCTGCGTACCACCGCCCGAGGATGAGGCTGCTCCGAGCAATGACGCACCAGCGCTCATGGGGGCGATCTCTCCTTGCGGTTGACGGTGACCACCCGCGGTGAACAGCATGCGCCGTGGGGCACGTCACTGCTCAGACGGGTCCGGTGAGGACCATTGTGCTCAACCCGGCCGGATAAGTCGAGGCGGCGTGTTGCGTAATCCGAGACTTAATGTGTCATACGCAACGAAAGTTGCGTTAGCGTGGACCTATGAGCGAACTCAGCGGCTCCGGCGGGGTGCAGTCGGTGGACCGCGCCCTGTCCGTGCTGACGATACTGGCTCGGGCCGGCGAGGCCGGCGTGAGCGACATCGCACGCGAGCTCGGCGTGCACAAGAGCACGGTCTTCCGGCTGGTGGCGACGCTGGAGGCGCACGACATGGTGGAGCAGCACGCCGACCGCGGCAAGTACCGGCTCGGTGTGGGGGTTCTGCGCCTGGCCGGGGCGACCAGCGCGCGGTTGGACGTGGTGCAGGAAGCACGACCCATCGCCCGTGAGCTGGCCGCGGCGTCGGGGGAGACGGTGAACCTGGCCATCCTGGCCGAGACGTCGGCCCTGTATGTCGACCAGGTCGCCGCCTCGTCCTCGCTTCAGGCGCACAACTGGGTGGGTCAGCACATCCCGTTGCACGCCACCTCCAACGGCAAGGTACTGCTCAGCGAGCTGGCCGAAGAGGACTGGGCGCAGCGCCTGCCGAGACTGACTCCCTACACGGCTCGCACCGTCACCTCCAAGGCACGGCTGAGAGCCCAGCTCGTCCAGACGCGGGAGCGTGGGTATGCGGTGGCGATCGACGAGCTTGAGCTGGGTCTGACCGCAGTGGCCGCGCCGGTCCGGGACGCCCACGGTGAGGTCATCGCCTCGCTGAGCGTCTCAGGCCCCACGTTTCGCATCGAGCCCGCGCGCATCGAGGAGCTGCTGCCGATGCTGCTCGATGCGGCCTCGACAGTGTCTGGCCGGCTCGGGGCCATCGAGGCGCTGCCTCGGGCCTGAGCGCGAGGTGGGGCCACCGACCGGTCGAAGAGTCTTCATCCGTCCCACGCGGCACAGTGGCCTCTTCGGGTCAGCCTATTGACACCGAACGACCCCGACCGCACTCTGGACTTCTCAGCAGCAGTACGCGTGCTCGGTTCGGGTCGGCGCCATCGCCGGCGCAGCCTCGACCTCCACAACGGCTGAGCGGACAAGACCTCCGGGTCGGAGCAGGAGCCTCTGTGGCCACAGAAACCCAACCGACGGACTCAACCAGCGACGGACGGTCACGCGCACGACGCAAGACGTTGCTCGGGTCGATCGACAAGGTCGTCTTCGCGTGCGGCCTTGCTCTGGTGGTGGCCTTCGTGATGTGGGGGGCCATCAACCCCGAGAACCTCGCCGAGACCGCTGCCACCGCGCTCGGATACGTCACCGACATCACCGGATGGATCTTCATCCTCGCCGGAGCCGGGTTCTGCGTGCTGGTGCTGGCTCTGGCGTTCAGCCGCTACGGGCGCATCCGGTTGGGAACCGACGACGAACGCCCGGAGTTCAGCACGCCGTCGTGGTTCGCGATGATGTTCGCGGCCGGTATGGGCATCGGCCTGGTGTTCTTCGGGGCCTCTGAACCCCTGTCGCACCTGGCGACCCCACCGCTGGGCCTGGCTGAGCCGAACTCCGAGGAGGCGGCCTCGCTGGCGATGCAGTACACGATCTTCCACTGGGGACTGCACCCCTGGGCCCTGTACGCCGTGGTCGGCCTGGCGCTGGCCTACGCGACCTTCCGCAAGGGTCGGCCCAACCTGCTCAGCTCGATCATCCTGCCCCAGCAACGGGTCGACGCGCCGGCACGGCGGGCGATCGACACGTTCGCGATCTTCATCACGGTCTTCGGTGCCGCGAGCTCGCTGGGACTGGGTGCGCTGCAGATCAACAGCGGCCTGAACAGTGCCTATGGAGTGCCCGAGAACAAGACGGTCTCGATCATCGTGATCATCGTCCTCGCCCTGGTCTTCGGCATCTCCGCCGTGAGTGGGGTCGGCAAGGGCATCCGGATCATCAGCAACATCAACATGGGCCTAGCAGGACTGCTGGCGGTGTTCGTGCTTGTCCTCGGCCCGACCTTGATCATTGTCAACACGTTCGTGGAGATGCTCGGCAGCTACACCACGAGCGTGATCCCGATGAGCTTCCGGACCGGAATCTACGGCGGCAGCGACTGGTTGCAGGGCTGGACGCTCTTCTACTGGGCCTGGTGGATGTCCTGGGCCCCCTTTGTGGGCACCTTCATCGCTCGCATCTCGCGAGGCCGGACCATCCGACAGTTCGTGGTCTGCGTGCTGCTGGTGCCGACTCTGGTGAGCTCGGTGTGGTTCTCCATCCTCGGTGGCGCTGCCATCGACGCCGAGCTGAACGGCGCCGACCTCGCATCGGCGAACGCCGAGGGCCCGGAGAAGGCGCTCTTCGCCCTTCTCGACCAGTTCCCGTTGGTCGCGGTCTCCTCCACCATCGTGGTGCTGTTGATCACCTTCTTCTTCGTCTCCAGCGCGGACTCCGCATCCGTCGTGCTCGGCATGCTGTCATCCAAGGGCGACATCGACCCGCACAAGGGCGTGGTCGTGCTGTGGGGATCGATGATCGGGGCAACGGCCATCGTGCTCCTGCTCGCCGACGGACTGTCGGCGATCCAGTCGGCGGCGATCGTCATCGCGGTGCCCTTCCTGGCGTTGATGGTGGTGCTGTGCGTCCAGCTCGTCCGGGAGCTGCGGACCGAACCCGTGGTCTCGACCGTGCCCGAGGGGGTCTACACCGCCATGTACGAGGAAATGGGAACTCGTGATGAAACGAACGGTGCGGACCGGTCGGCCGGCATGACGACCGAGGCAGGAAAGTCGAGCGAGCCGAGCGCCCGCGGTCCCGGCCGCGACTGAACGTCCTGCCCAGAGCGGTACCCGAACGGCCCCTTCGCATCGAAGGGGCCGTTCGTGCGTCTACTCCCATCAACACGTCCTCGTGGTGGCTTGACACCCCTTACGGCGGGTCTATCATTGGAGCTGTGCCATATAGCGCACTCCAATGCGTAATACGCAACACTCTCTGAAGGGGGGCCAGATGGCCTCGGTACCGGAATCTGCTGGCGTCGTCGTGATCGGCGCCGGAATCGTGGGCAACAGCCTCGTGCACCATCTGGCCAGGCTCGGCTGGCGGGACATCGTCCAGATCGACAAGGGGCCGCTACCGAACCCGGGTGGCTCGACCGGTCACGCCTCGAACTTCATCTTTCCCGTGGACCACTCCCGGGAGATCACCGACCTCACGCTGGACAGCATGGAGCAGTACGCCGAGATGGGCGTCATGGTCCAGCCCGGCGGGTTCGAGGTGGCCCGGACCGAGGAGCGGATGGAGGAGCTGCGACGTCGCATGTCCTCGGCCAAGGCATGGGGCATCGACTCCGAGCTGGTCACCCCCGAGCAGGTGGTCGAGAAGGTGCCCTACCTCGACCCCTCGCAGATCGTCGGAGCGTTCTGGACCCCCAGCGTGGGCGTCGTCGACTCCCTGCGAGCCGGAACCATCATGCGTGAACGCGCCCTGGAGACCGGGGCGCTCACCGTCGTGCCGACGGTCGAGGTCGTGGGTCTGGACACCCACGAGGGCCGGATCACCGGGGTCCAGACCAGCGGGGGCACGATCGCCGCGGAGACGGTCGTCATCGCGTGCGGCGTGTGGAGCCCGAAGATCGCCGACATGGCCGGGGCGAAGATCCCGCTGTC
This sequence comes from Ornithinimicrobium sp., assembly GCA_049683875.1. Taxonomy (GTDB): domain Bacteria; phylum Actinomycetota; class Actinomycetes; order Actinomycetales; family Dermatophilaceae; genus Ornithinicoccus. The sequence goes on along the minus strand of JBAUJO010000080.1, from coordinate 9,978 downwards.
GCCGATGGTCCACCAGATGATCAGCGTGGGTCCCGTACCGCTGCTGGCCGAGCAGGACGGTGAGATCAACTACCCGATCATCCGCGACATGGACGCGCTGTGCTACGAGCGCCAGCACGGCGCCGACATGGAGGTCGGCTCGTACGCCCACCGCGCGATCATGCATGAGCCGGAGGACATCCCCTCGATCGAGGCGTCCAAGCTGTCGCCCACCGAGATGCCCTTCACCGCCGAGGACTTCGACCCTCAGCTCGAGCAGGCCTTCGAGCTGATGCCGGACCTGCTGGGCGCTGAAGGAGCCGAGATCCGCTACGCGATCAACGGCCTGTTGTCCCTGACGCCGGACGGCGCGCCGATCCTGGGTGAGACGCCGGAGGTCAAGGGGCTGTGGTCGGCTGCCGCGGTCTGGATCAAGGAGGGCCCCGGTGTCGGCCGCGCGGTGGCCGAGTGGATGACCCACGGTCACAGCGAGATCGATCTCGCACAGTCCGACATCGCGCGCTTCCACCCCCACCAGCGCACCCGTGCCCACGTCAGGGCCCGCACCGGCGAGGCCTTCATTAAGACCTACGGCATCGTGCACCCCGGTGAGCAGTACGAGTCGGACCGGCAGCAGCGACTGTCGCCGATGCACGCTTCCCAGCGAGAGCTCGGTGCGGTCTTCGTCGAAGCCGCCGGCTGGGAGCGCCCGAACTGGTACGAGTCGAACGCCGGGTTGCTCGAGGAGTTCGGTGACGCGGTCATGCCCCGCGAGCACGAGTGGGACTCCCGGTGGTGGTCGCCGATCATCAACGCCGAGCACTTGGCTATGCGGGAGCGCGCCGGCGTCGTCGACCTGTCCGCCTTCTGCCTCTTCGACGTCGTGGGACCGAACGCCCTGGACGCGGTGCAGTCGATCATCGTCTCGCAGGCCGACGTGCCGGTGGGGCGCGTGATCTACAGCCCGGTGCTGGATGACAAGGGTGGCTTCGTCTCCGACCTGACCGTGATGCGCCTGGCCCACGATCGCTTCCGGGTGGTCACCGGTGGCGCCCACGGGATGGTGGACCGCAAGTGGTTCGCCGACCGCATGCCCGCAGACGGCAGCGCGGTCGTGGTCGACCTGACCTCGGCGTGGACCACCATCGGCATCTGGGGCCCGAAGGCGCGCGCCATTCTGGCCTCCCTGACCAAGGCTGACGTCAGCCATGAGGGCTTCAAGTTCGCCACCTGCCGGGAGCTGGAGCTGGGCTCCCTCACGGTGCTGGCCTCCCGCATCTCCTACGTCGGGGAGCTGGGCTGGGAGCTGTACGTGCCGATCGAGCAGGGCGCCCGGCTCTGGGGCATGCTGCTCGAGGCCGGGTCCGCGCACGGTGCGGTCCCGGTGGGCATCGGTGTCTACAGCACGACCGGCCGCATCGAGAAGGGCTACCGGGCCTTCGGCGCCGAGCTGGACTCCGAGCGGTCGATCATCCAGGCCGGGATGCAACGCCCCAAGGTCAAGCAGGCCGAGTTCGTGGGTCGTGCGGCCTACCTGAAGCAGCGGGAGGAGGACGCCCCCTCGCTGCTGTGCACCCTCACGGTCGAGGACCATACCTCCGCCTCGGGGACCAAGCGCTACATGCTCGGCGGTGAGCCCATCCTGTCACCCGACGGTGAGCTGCTGACCGACGACCACGGCCACCACCCCTACGTCACCAGTGCGGGGTCGGCGCCGTCCCTGGGCAAGCACGTGCTGATGGCCTACCTGCCACGTGAGCACGCGGTGGTCGGCACGCAGCTGGCGGTGTCCTACATGGAGGAGCTGTACCCCGTGCGGGTCGGGTCGGTGGACTCGACCTCATTGTTCGACCCGGAGAACGACCGAATCAGGAGCGCCTCATGAGCAACGTGCTGGTCTGTATCAAGCGGGTCCCCGACACCGGCGGAGAGGTCAGCCTCGACGAGGAGGGGATGAACATCGACATCGCCCACCTCGGGGCGACCGTCAGCCCGCACGAGGAGGCCGCCATCGAGCTGGCCGTCCAGGCGGCGGCGGCCAAAGACGGCGAGGTGACGGTGCTGACCCTCGGCGACGAGGACGCGGTCGAACAGCTGCGCGACGCCGTCGCGCTCGGCTGCACCAACGCTGTGCTCGTCGAGGGCTCGCCCTCGGCCTTCGGACCTCGAGACATCGCCCTCGCCATCGCCGAGGTGGTGCGAGCGCACGAGTCCGACGGTCGCAGCTACGACCTGATCCTGCTCGGCAACGACGCCGCGGACACCGGCGACTTCCAGGTCGGCGTGCGTCTGGGGTACGCGTTGGAGCGTCCCGTGGTGACCGGAGTATCTACGGTGGAGCTCAGCGGCGACCGCGTCATCGCCCGTGGGGACGGACCGACCGGTGGCAGCCAGGTCTACGAGATCGACCTGCCCGCGGTGGTCACCGTGATGGAAGGTGGCGTCGAACCGCGCTATCCCAGCATCCCCGGACGGATGAAGGCCAAGCGGGCGAAGATCGAGACCGTGCAGCCGAGCCTGGAGCCGAGCGGATCGGGGCGGCTGCGGCTCGTGCTGCCCCCTGCCCCGGCCAGCCAGGTAACGATGCTGGGTGAAGGAGCCGCTGCGGCACCCGCCGTGGCCGACCTGCTGCAAGAGCTAGGAGTTCTGCGATGAGCGTGCTGGTATGGGTAGAGGTCCTCGACGGCGAGGTCAGCGAGGTCTCGTGCGAGACGCTGACCTTCGCCCGGACCGTCTCCGACGACGTCCATGCCGTGCTGATCGGCCCGGCCCAAGAGGTCCTGGAGACGGTGGGCCGGTATGGCGTGTCGACGGTCCACGAGGTGCAGGCCTCTGGTGCCTTCGCCGCCTACGCGCCGGGCGCGTGGTCGGCGGCCGTTCTCGCCGCCGCGCGCGCCTGCGACACCTCAGTAGTGCTGGCTCCGGGCTCCCCGCGTGGCAACGAGCTGATGGCCCATGTGGCGGCCCGGGCCGACGTACTGATGGCGGCCAACGCGGTCAGCGTGGAGAGCCACGAGCCGTTGCAGGTGAGCCGTCAGGTGTTCGGCGGCACTGCCTTGGAGGTCATGGGGCTGTCCGAGGACCTCGCGGTGCTGAGCGTGGCCGGCCACGCCTGCGCGGCCGAGCCGGCGGCACAAGCGGGTGCCGCGCAGGTGCAGCCGCTCGAGGTGGCCACCACGCCGGCGGACGTCGCCGTTCATGTGGCGCGCACGGAGGCCGGGGCGCCCGATGAGTCGGGATCGCTGAAGTCGGCCAAGGTCGTCGTCGGCGCCGGCCGTGGCGTCGGCAGCTCCGACGGCTTCGAGGAGCTGCTGGAGATGACCGAGCTGCTGCACGGCTCGCTCGGGGTCTCCCGGGTGGTGACGAGTCTGGGCTGGCGGCCCCATCACGAGCAGGTGGGACAGACCGGCTCACGGATCAGCCCCGACCTGTACGTTCCCTGCGGCATCAGCGGGGCGATCCAGCACTGGGCGGGCTGTTCCAGCGCCAAGACCATCCTGGCCATCAACTCCGACCCCGATGCGCCCATGGTGACGCGCGCACACTACGCCGTGATCGGGGACCTGCACGAGATCGTGCCCGCCATCAACGAGGAGATCCGGCGGCGCGTCGCGGGGTAGTTCGAGGGGTAGGGTGAGGCGATTCGTCCTTTAACCACCGTCCCGTGAGGCGGGGAAGGAGCGCGTGGCCCCGATGAACGATGCGCTGACCGGTCGCACCGTGTTGACCGGTCCTGACATGGCACGCGCACTGCGTCGCGTCGCCCACGAGGTCCTCGAGGCCAACAAGGGGTCGGCCGGGCTGGTCCTGCTGGGCATCCCCAGTCGAGGTGTCCCGCTGGCCCGTCGCATCGCCGACTCGATGGCTGACGTCGAGGGTGAGCAGGTGCCCTCCGGCGCGCTCGACATCACCATGTACCGCGACGACCTGCGACGCCAGCCCGTCCGACACGTCGAGCCCACGGCCCTGCCACCCGGGGGCATCGAGGGCAAGGTGGTGGTGCTGGTCGACGACGTTCTCTACTCGGGGCGTACCGTGCGTGCCGCGCTCGACGCCCTGGCCGACTACGGCCGACCCCGCAGCGTGCGTCTGGCGGTCCTGGTGGACCGCGGCCACCGCGAGCTCCCCATCCGCGCCGACTACGTGGGTAAGAACCTGCCCACGGCCAGCACCGAGCGCGTGTCGGTGCGGGTGACCGAGATGGACGGCGTCGACGAGGTGCGCATCGCTCAGGGGGCGGGAGGATGAAGCATCTGCTGTCGATGGCCGACCTGACGCGGGAGGAGATCCTGGCCATCCTCGACACCGCGACCTCCATGCACGAGGTGCAGCACCGCGAGGTCAAGAAGCTGCCCACACTGCGCGGGCGGACCATCATCAACTTCTTCTTCGAGGACTCCACTCGCACCCGGAGCAGCTTCGAGCTCGCTGGCAAGTGGATGTCTGCGGACACGATCAACCTCACCGGCAAAGGCACCTCGGTCTCCAAGGGGGAGAGCCTGCGCGACACGGTCAAGACGATCGACGCCATGGGCGTGGACATGATGATCATTCGGCACATGGCCTCAGGTGCTCCGGCGACGATCGCCGGGTGGACGAACTGCTCCATCGTCAACGCCGGTGACGGGACGCATGAGCACCCCAGCCAGGCCTTGCTCGACGCCTACACCATGCGAGCCCGGCTCGGAGACCTGAACGGCCGACACATCGCCCTCGTGGGCGACCTGGCCCACTCCCGCGTGCTGCGCTCCAACCTGCTCTGTCTGCGCACCCTCGGGGCGAAGGTGACGCTGGTGGCTCCGCCGACGCTGATGCCGAGCGGGATCGGCCCGTGGTCGCAGACGGACGGTTTCACCACCTCCTACGCCCTCGACGACGTGCTGCCTACCGTCGATGCGGTGATGATGTTGCGCGTCCAGCGCGAGCGCATGGGCGGGGGCTACTTCCCGACCGCGCGCGAGTACGCCGTCACCTACGGCCTGACCACGGCCCGGCTCGCCGCGCTGCCCGAGCACGCGGTGATCTGTCACCCCGGGCCGATGAACCGGGGGCTTGAGATCTCCGGGGACGCCGCTGACGCCGCGCAGTCCCTGGTCCTGGAGCAGGTGTCGGCCGGGGTCGCGGTGCGGATGTCGATCCTGTACCACCTGCTCTCTGGAGAGGCGATGAGCGCATGAGTGAGCTGGGACCGCCCGCGCAGGACCTGTTGGTCACCGGCGCCGACCTGGCCGGGTCGGGCCCGAGTGACGTGCTGATCTCGGGCTCTCGCATCGTCGCCGTGGGCCCCGAGGCGACCGAGCACGCCAGCGGCACCGGCCAGCGACTGAGCCGGCTGGATGCCGACGGCCTCATCGCGCTGCCGGGCCTGGTGGACCTGCATACGCACCTGCGCGAGCCGGGGCGTGAGGACAGCGAGACCATTGCCAGCGGCAGCCGGGCGGCGGCTGTGGGTGGTTTCACCGCCGTGCACGCGATGGCCAACACCAGCCCGGTCACCGACACCGCCGAGGCGGCCGAGCGCGTCTTCGACCTCGGGCGACGCGCCGGGTACGTCGACGTGCTGCCGGTGGGCGCGGTGACCAAGGGCCTGGCCGGGCAGGAGCTGGCTGAGCTGGGTCTGATGGCCCGGTCCAGAGCGGGGGTGCGCATCTTCTCCGACGACGGTCGATGCGTCCACGACGCACGGCTGATGCGGCGGGCCCTGGAGTACGTCCGCGCCTTCGACGGTGTGGTCTCTCAGCACGCCCAGGACCCCCAGCTGGCCGACCCGAGCGCGTGCGCCCACGAAGGAGAGCTGTCCGGGAGGCTGGGTCTGCCCGGATGGCCGGCCGTCGCCGAGGAGTCGATCGTGGCGCGGGACGTCATGCTGGCGCGGCACACCGGCTCCCGGGTCCATATCGCCCACGTCTCCACGGCGGGCAGTGTAGAGGTGATCCGGTGGGCCAAGGAGCAAGGCATCGCCGTCACCGCCGAGGTCACCCCGCACCACCTCATGCTCGACTGCGAGCTGCTGAGCGGGTACGACCCCGTCTACAAGGTCAACCCTCCGCTGCGACCGGCCGCGGACGTGCAAGCCCTGCGCGAGGCCCTCGCCGACGGCACCATCGACGTCGTGGCCACCGACCACGCGCCACATGTGCGAGCGGACAAGGAACATGCCTACGCCGACGCCGCGTTCGGCATGCTCGGCCTGGAGCAGGCTCTGTCGGTCGTCTCCACCGCGATGGTCGGCACGGGTCTGATGAGCTGGGCCGACGTGGCCCGGGTGATGTCGCACGCTCCCGCGACCATTGCGGGGCTCTCGGAGCACGGGCAGCCCCTGAGCGCCGGAGCCTGCGCGACGCTGACCCTCGTCGACCCGACGCGGGCGGTGCTGGTGGACGGCGCTCACTCGCAGTCGTTGTCGCGCAACAACCCCTGGCACGGGCGATCTTTGACCGGCACTGTCCACCTGACCATGCTGCGCGGTCTGGTCACCGCCCGCGAGGGCCTGGTGTGGGGAGGACCGTCATGACCACCGAGAGGCCAGGGCGCTCCCGAGCCCTGCTCGTCCTCGAGGACGGCCGCGTGTTCACGGGGCTGGCGTACGGGACCGTGGGCAGCACCATCGGCGAGGCCGTCTTCAGCACCGGGATGACCGGATACCAGGAGACGCTGACCGACCCCAGCTACCACCGACAGGTTGTGGTCATGACCGCACCACACATCGGCAACACCGGGGTGAACAGCGGCGATATGGAGAGCAAGCAGATCTGGGTCGCCGGCTTCGTGGTCCGCGACCCGGCCATCCGACCCTCCAACTGGCGCTCTCAGGGCGACCTGGAACAGGCGTTGGTCGACCAGGGGGTCGTCGGCATCTGCGAGCTGGACACCCGCGCGCTGACCCGGCACCTGCGAGACCGGGGTGCCATGCGCGTGGGCATCTTCTCCGGTGGCGCGGCCGAGGCCGGCGCCGATGCCCTCGTCCACCAGGTGCAGCAGGCGCCCAGGATGGCTGGTCAGGCGCTGGCCGCCGAAGTCTCCACCCGCAACCCCTACGTCGTCCCGGCTGCGGGCCCGCCTGCTGAGGACGGCAGCACGCCGCCGCGGCTGACCGTGGCCGCGCTTGACCTCGGCATCAAGGGAATGACCCCCGCGCTGCTGTCGCGTCGCGGCATCGACGTCCACGTGCTGCCTTCCCGGAGCACGTTCGAGGAGGTCCTGGCGGTCGAGCCGGACGGGGTGTTCTTCTCCAACGGGCCCGGTGACCCCGCGACCGCCGACGCGGAGGTGGCACTGCTGCGCGAGGTGCTGGATGCCGGTATCCCGTTCTTCGGCATCTGCTTCGGGAACCAGCTGCTCGCCCGGGCCCTGGGCCTGGAGACCTACAAGCTGACCTTCGGCCACCGGGGCATCAACCAGCCGGTGCTGGACCGGGTCACCGGCAAGGTGGAGGTGACCAGTCACAACCACGGCTTCGCCGTCGACTGGCCAGGTGACGTCGACGATCCGGTGAGCACCCCGTACGGTTCGGTGGCAGTCTCGCACGTCGCCCTGAACGACGGGGTGGTCGAAGGGCTGCAGTGTCAGGACCGCCCCGCGTTCTCGGTGCAGTACCACCCCGAGGCCGCGGCAGGGCCCCGGGACGCGGCCTACCTGTTCGACCGCTTCACCACGATGCTGCGCAACCACCAGGCCGACCCAGAGCAGGAGGCCGACCGTGCCCAGGCGTAAGGACATCACCAGCGTGCTGGTCATCGGCTCCGGGCCGATCGTGATCGGTCAGGCCGCCGAGTTCGACTACTCCGGCACTCAGGCCTGCCGGGTGCTGCGGGCCGAGGGCGTGCGCGTCATCCTCGTCAACTCCAACCCGGCGACGATCATGACCGATCCGGGAGTGGCCGACGCCACCTACGTCGAGCCGATCACCCCGGAGATCGTCGAGGCGATCATCGCCAAGGAGCGCCCGGACGCCGTGCTCGCGACCCTCGGTGGCCAGACGGCGCTGAACACCGCCATCGCGCTCGACGAGGCAGGCGTGCTGACGAAGTACGGATGCCCGCTGATCGGGGCCAACGTCGCCGCGATCCAGCTCGGTGAGGACCGGCAAGCATTCAAGGGGGTGGTGAAGCGCTGCGGAGCGGACGTGGCCCGCAGCGCAATCTGCCACAGCATGGGCGAGGTGCTCTCGGCCGCGGAGGACCTGGGCTACCCCGTCGTCGTCCGTCCCAGCTTCACCATGGGCGGGCTCGGCTCCGGCTTCGGCTACGACGAGGTGTCGCTGCGCCGGATCGCCGGGGCGGGCCTGCAGGACAGTCCCACCACGGAGGTGCTGCTCGAGGAGTCGATCATCGGGTGGAAGGAGTACGAGCTCGAGGTGATGCGCGACACGGCCGACAACGTCGTGGTCGTCTGCTCCATCGAGAACCTCGATCCGATGGGGGTGCACACGGGGGACTCGATCACGGTGGCCCCGGCGATGACGCTGACCGACCGCGAGTACCAGAACCTGCGCGACATCGGCATCGCCATCATCCGCGAGGTCGGTGTGGACACGGGTGGCTGCAACATCCAGTTCGCGGTCAACCCCGAGGACGGCCGCGTCATCGTGATCGAGATGAACCCTCGCGTGTCGCGGTCATCCGCTCTGGCCTCGAAGGCCACGGGCTTCCCGATCGCCAAGATCGCCGCCAAGATGGCGCTCGGCTACACCTTGGACGAGGTGCCGAACGACATCACAGGGGCGACTCCGGCGAGCTTCGAGCCCACCTTGGACTACGTCGTGGTCAAGGTGCCGCGTTTCGCCTTCGAGAAGTTCCCCGCCGCCGACCGGACGCTGACCACGACGATGAAGTCGGTCGGGGAGGCGATGGCCATCGGCCGCAACTTCGCCGAGGCTCTGAACAAGGCGCTGCGCTCGACGGAGCAGGCGGGCTCCTCCTTCCACTGGCGACGCGACGACGATCCTGGCCCGGAGCAAGCGGCGGCCCTGCTGGAGCAGGCCCGTACGCCCACCGACGGGCGCCTCGTGCTGGTGCAGCAGGCGTTGCGCGGTGGCGTCACGGTCGCCGAGGCACATGCGGCCACGGGCATCGACCCCTGGTTCCTGGACCAGCTCGTGATGATCAACGAGGTGGCCGCGCAGGTATGGTGCGGCGGCCAGCAGGGATCCACCCGGCTGGCGCCGGAGGCGCTTCGCCGTGCCAAGCGGATCGGTCTGTCCGACGCCCAGGTCGCCGAGCTCACCGGAACTCCGACGGACGTCGTGCGGGGCGTGCGGCATGCCCTGGGCATCCGCCCCGTCTACAAGACGGTGGACACCTGCGCCGGGGAGTTCGTGGCGCTGACGCCCTACCACTACTCCAGCTACGACAGTGAGACCGAGGTGGCGCCGCGAGAGCGGCCGGCCGTCCTGATCCTCGGGTCCGGCCCGAACCGGATCGGCCAGGGGATCGAGTTCGACTACTCGTGCGTCCATGCCTCGATGGCGCTCCGCGACGCCGGCTTCGACACCGTGATGGTCAACTGCAACCCAGAGACGGTGTCCACCGACTACGACACCTCCAGCCGGCTGTACTTCGAGCCGCTCACCCTCGAGGACGTCCTGGAGGTCGTGCACGCCGAGCGCCAGGCCGGGCCGTTGGCCGGAGTGGTCGTCCAGCTCGGGGGACAGACGCCCTTGGGGCTCGCCGCCGCGCTGAAGGCCGAGGGTGTGCCCATCGTGGGCACGTCTCCGGAGGCGATCCACCTGGCCGAGGACCGCGGAGCCTTCGGCCGGGTGCTCGCCCAGACCGGACTGTCGGCGCCGCGGCACGGCATGGCCTACTCCGTGGGTGACGCCGCCTCGATCGCGCAGACCATCGGCTACCCCGTACTGGTCCGCCCGTCGTACGTGCTGGGCGGACGCGGGATGGAGATCGTGTACGACGAGGCCTCGTTGCAGGGCTACGTCGGGCGCGCCCTACAGGCCGCGCCCGAACATCCGGTGCTGATCGACCGGTTCCTCGACGAGGCCGTGGA
>JBAUJO010000079.1:0-11763 GCA_049683875.1 Ornithinimicrobium sp. | reverse complement strand
CGCCGCTGCGACGGCCGGCGCGCGCGGGAACGGCCTCCGCGGCGCGCGCGTGGGTGCTGTCCTGCTGGCGCTGACGCTGACGACACCGCCTGCGCACGCGCAGGGGACCGGGGAGGGCGTTGCGCCGACGTCCACCATGGCAGCGCGCACTGTCGCACCGACGATGTCGGGCTCGGACTCGGGTCCGGCCCCGGAGGAGCCACTGCCAAGCATCCCGTTGCCGGGCTGGGAGTCGCTCCGACCTGAAGCCACCGACGCCGCGGAGTCCGATCGTGTCGACGCAGCGGCCGACGGCGAGAGTGTCGCCGCGCAACGGTCCGTGCTGGTCACGCGAGGCGACACGTTGTGGGCCATCGCCGCCAGCCATCTGGCTCCCGAAGCGACGGTCGCCGAGATCGCCGCGTCGTGGCCGCAGTGGTACGCCGAGAACCGGCGCACGATCGGCCCGGACCCCGATCTCCTGCGCCCCGGCCAGGTCCTGCACCCTCCAGCGGACGCGAAGGACTTGCCCGCTTCCGACCCGTCACCAGGAGAGTCCCCGTGAGCGCACAGCCGAACCGCGTCGTTCCGCCCCTACGCTTCTCGCGGACACGAGGAACGCACCTTCGAGTGCTGCCCATCCCGGCTACCGACCCGGCACCGATGTCCTCCAGCGACCTGGATGCGCTCTTGGCTACGACCGCCTCCCACGTCCGCGTGACCTACCAGCAGTCCACCTTGGCGGTCACCTTCGGTCACCACGACGACGACGCGCTGTTCCTGCCCCAGCTCACCTCGGCGACGCGTCTGCCGGAGCCGTCAGCCTGGGCCCGACAGGCACTGCGCGTCCTGCTCGAGGTGATGGATGGCCTGCGACCTGGGCGTCAGATGAGCAAGTGGGTGGACCATCGCATCGCCGAGCGGGTCTCACGCCGAGGCGTCGTGGCGAGGCGCCGCGGCGGACGCTTCCCGCAGCCGGGCAAGGTGTGCTCGGCGCACGTCTCGCTGCCCCGGGACGGCGTCTGTGAGGTCGCCGCACTGGTGCTGCACCGTGGCCGCTACCGCGCGGTGGCCCTGCAGATGACCGGGATCGACGGTCGGTGGGTCGTCACCGCCCTCGAGGTCGGCTGACTCCCACAGCGACTATCGCCGCTTCTTGGCCTTGCGACGCTGAGCCCGGTTGCCGGCGGACTCGCCGGCCGAGTCCCCCGACCCGCTGGCCGCCGGGGTGAGGCTCCCGTCCTCACGGCGTTGCGTCACCGTGCCGTCCTCGTTCGGTGCGGTGTAGGTCAGGGCCTGCCTAGGAGCGCGCAACGACTGGTCCGCTCCACCCGCGGTCGCGGCGGCGCCCGCAGCGGTGAGGACCGGCATCCCGTCGGCTCCCCTCGAGCCACCCGGCTCGTCACCCTGCACCGTGGTCGTGATCTCGGCGTTAAACAGCAGCCGGACGGACTCCTCCTTGATCGACTCCATCATCGCCGCGAACAGCTGGTAGCCCTCGCGCTGGTACTCCACGAGCGGCTCGCGCTGGGCCATGGCGCGCAGCCCGATACCCTCCTTCAGGTAGTCCATCTCGTACAGATGCTCCCGCCACTTCCGGTCCAGCACCTGCAGCACGACCTGCCGTTCCACGTCCCGCATCAGCTCGTCCCCGACCGCCTCCTCGCGCCGGTCGTAGGCGTGCTGAGCATCCGAGGTCAGCTGCTCGATGAGGGCCTCCGGAGTGACCGCCGTGGCCCCGCCGACCTCCTCGGCGACCTCCTCGGGTGTGATGCCCACGGGGTAGAGCGTGCCGAGCTCGTGCCACAGGGTGGGCAGGTCCATCTCGTCGGCGAAGGTGCCCGCGGTCCCGGAGGTGACGTAGACGGTGACGACGTCGTTGATGAACATCCGGATCTGCTCGTGCAGATCCTCACCCTCGACCACCTTGCGACGCTCGGCGTAGATGACCTCGCGCTGGCGGTTGAGCACGTCGTCGTACTTCAACACGTTCTTGCGGGTCTCGAAGTGCTGTGCTTCGACCTGGGTCTGCGCCGAGGCGATCGAGCGGCTGACCATCTTGGACTCGATCGGCACGTCGTCCTCGAGCTTGGCCGTCGTCATCACCCGGTCGACCACCGCCGCGTTGAACAACCGCATCAGCTGGTCCTGCAACGAGAGGTAGAAGCGCGACTCCCCCGGGTCACCCTGGCGTCCGGCCCGCCCTCGCAGCTGGTTGTCGATCCGCCGGGACTCGTGCCGCTCGGTGCCCAGCACGTACAGACCCCCGAGCTCGACGACCTCCCGGTGCTGCTCGACGACCGCTTCCTCGGCCCGCTCCAGAGCGCTGTGCCACGCCTGCTCGTACTCCTCCGGCGTCTCGTGGGGGTCCAGGCCTCTGCGCTTGAGCTCGGCCACGGCCATGAACTCCGGGTTGCCCCCCAGCATGATGTCGGTGCCGCGACCGGCCATGTTCGTGGCCACCGTGACACCTCCCCGCCGACCGGCCTCGGCCACGATGCTCGCCTCCCGCGCGTGGTGCTTGGCGTTCAGCACCTCGTGCTTGATCCCGCGTCGCCGCAGCTGCTCGGACAGGTACTCCGACTTCGCCACACTGGTCGTGCCCACCAGGATCGGCTGCCCCTCGCCGTTCCGCTCGGCGATGTCCTCGACCACCGCGTCGAACTTCGCCTCCTCGGTGCGGTACACGAGGTCCGACCGGTCAGCCCTAATCATGTCCTTGTTGGTCGGGATGCTGATGACGCCCACCTTGTAGATCTGGTGCAGCTCGGCGGCCTCGGTCTGCGCGGTCCCGGTCATCCCGGCGAGCTTGTCGTACATCCGGAAGTAGTTCTGCAGCGTCACGGTGGCCAACGTCTGGTTCTCGTTCTTGATCTGCACCCCCTCCTTGGCCTCGATGGCCTGGTGCATCCCCTCGTTGTAACGGCGCCCGGGCAGCATCCGCCCGGTGTGCTCATCGACGATGTGGATCTGACCGTCGACGTTGACGTAGTCCTTGTCGGCCACGAAGAGCTCTTTGGCTTTGATGGCGTTGTTGAGGTAACCGATCAGCGGCGTGTTGGCGCTCTCGTACAGGTTGTCGATGCCCAGGTAGTCCTCGACCTTCTCGATCCCGGCCTCCAGGACGCCCACCGTGCGCTTCTTCTCATCGACCTCGTAGTCGCCTCCGCCGTCCTCCCCCCGCTCCAGACGCTGCACCAGGGTGGCGAACTCCTTGTACCACTTGGTCGGCTGGTCGGCCGGACCGCTGATGATCAAGGGCGTGCGGGCCTCGTCGATCAGGATCGAGTCGACCTCGTCGACGATGGCGAAATGGTGCCCGCGCTGGACCATGTCAGCCGTCGAGGCACCCATGTTGTCGCGCAGGTAGTCGAAGCCGAACTCGTTGTTGGTGCCATAGGTGATGTCCTTGGCGTACTCCGCGCGCCGCTGCGCCGGGCTCATCGACCCCAGGATGCACCCGGTCTCCAGTCCCAGCGCTCGGTGGACCCGCCCCATCAGCTCGGACTGGTAGGAGGCGAGGTAGTCGTTCACCGTGACGACATGGACGCCCTGGCCGGTCAGCGCGTTGAGGTAGCAGGGCAGGGTGGCCACCAGCGTCTTGCCCTCACCGGTCCGCATCTCGGCGACGTTTCCCTGGTGCAGCGCCGCCCCGCCCATGACCTGCACGTCGAAGTGGCGCTTGTTGATCGTGCGCTTGGATGCCTCTCGCACCGCCGCGAAGGCCTCGGGCAGCAGGTCGTCGACCGTCTCACCCTTGGCGAGACGGGCGCGGAAGCTGGTGGTCTCCTCGCGCAGCTCCTCATCGGTCAGGCCCTCGAAGTCGGACTCGAGGCGGGCGACGGCAGCGGCGATGCGCTCCAGCCGTCTCAGAGTCCTGCCCTCGCCCGCCCGCAGCATCTTCTCGAAGAGTTTCACCACGTCCCTAGGCTAAACGCTGCGGCTGTCGACCCGCTGCGAGCACGGGCCACCGGGGTCACGGCGGCATGTGCGGGCGAGATGTCAGCCGTGCTCCGAGCCCGGGTCGTCCATGACCACGCGGTCCAGACCGAGCCAGTCGGCCATCTCGTTCAGCTGCTCGCGCAGCCGTTGGGCTGTGTGCGTGGGAGCTCCGGGCTCGTAGGCCACCGCCGGAACGCGCAGCGCGCTCCTCACGCGGTCGGCCTTGAGATCGACCCGGGCCACCAGCTCTCCGTCGAGCAAGAACGGCAGCACGTAGTAGCCGTGGATCCGCTTCGGGGCCGGCACATAGATCTCCAGGCGGTAGCGGAACCCGAACACGCGCTCGGTGCGCTCGCGCTGCCAGATCAGCGAGTCGAAGGGGCTGAGCAGCGCCGCCCCCGACACCTTCCTCGGTCGCCGTGCCTGAGCCCACAGGTAGGCCGGTCGGTCCCAACCCGCGATCGTGACCGGCTCCACCTCCCCCAGCCGGATCAGCTCGGCCAGACCGTGGCGGGCCAGCGCCGGGGGCAACCTGAAGTAGTCGCGCAGACACACCTCGGTGCCGATGCCGTGGGCGCGGGCTGCGATGCGCATCAGCTCGACCCCGCAGTCAGCATCGGCGGGAGCCGCGGTCCCCCACGGCCCCTGGCCGGCGACCGGACTGGGAACGACGTCGTACGCCGCGGCATACCTGCGCTCGAACTGCGCGGTCCGACCGGCGCTGCTCACCGTTCCCACGCTGAACAGATACTCCAGACTCTGCTTCACCACCGACCAGTTCCAGCCCCAGCTATCCCGGCGGGCACGCGGTGCGCTCGGCAAGGCGGCCTCGATCTCGCGGCTGGTCAGCGGACCTCGTGTGCGCACCGCGTCGACGACTGCGTCGAGCAGCCCGGGATGGTCGGCTTCCAGGGCCACCTTGGAGGGGTGCCACCGTGGCGAACGCATCCGGAAGCTCAGCCACGGCCAGGTGGCGACCGGGACGAGGCTTGCCTCATGGGCCCAGTACTCCACCAGGTCGCCTCGTGCGGCCCGTGCCCGGGAGCGCTGCGCCCCTGCCGAGCGGTCGCGGCGTTCGTCGACCAGGTCGAGCGGGTACCGCCCCAGCCGAGAGAAGAAGGGGAGGTAGTGGCTGCGCGAGAGGACGTTGACACTGTCGACCTGCACGACCTGCACCCGGTCGATCACCCGACTGACGTGGCGGCGGGTGACCGTGCGGGCCGGAGCCGGGTCGGCGAAACCCTGCGCGGCCAGGGCGATGTGTCGGGCCGCGCGCGTCGAGAACCGTGGTGCGGTGCCGCTCAACGCAGCCCCTACGCGGTGGTCGCCGACTGCTGGGGGGCGGTCGACTCCTCCTCGGTCAGATGAAGGACCCCGTAGGACCACCCGCGCCTGCGGTAGACGACGGAGGGCAGGTGGGAGGTCGAGTCGTGGAAGAGGAAGAAGTCGTGCCCGAGCAGCTCCATCTCGTTCAGGGCCTGGCCCACGCTCATCGGTGCCGAAGCGTGGACCTTCTGGCGCAGCTCGATCGGACTGTTGCCCTGGGTCCCGAGGTCGGTGTCCATCGCTTCGGTGGCATCAGAGTCCCGCGCCTGCACTCCACTGCCGTTCGCGTCCGCAGTGACCAGCGGCTCGGTCGGCAGGCCGAAGGTGGCCTCGGAGACCGAGGGCAGTCGGTGCTTGCCGGTGTGGGAGATCCGTCGCTTGTCGTTCGTACGGCGCAGCCGCTCCAGGAGCCGGCTCATGGCCACGTCCAGCGCCGCGTACTCCTCGTCTGCGGCGGCCTCGGCCCGGACCACGCTGCGCTTGACGTAGCAGGTGATCTCGACCCGCTCGCTCTCCTTGGCCTGTCGCGGGTTGACCTCGCTGGTCAGGACGACGTCGACACGGGAGACACGGGGGGCCACGTTCGGGATCTTCTCGAGCTTGTCATCGAGGTGGCGTCGAAACCGCTCGGTCACGGTCTTCTTCCGGCCGGTCACAGTGATGTCCATGGCTACTCCTTGTCAGCAAAGCGGCGGTTCAGAGGTGGCAGTGGGCTGCCGTCACGCGACCTGGCCTCACCTCCTCCATCCGCTGAGCTCGCCGGCCGCCAGTCCCCCCGGCCCGACATCTCGACGGCTCCATCACGTCACCCTACCGGGGGCACGGCCAACGGGGAATGCTCACCGGAGCCCACCCGGGGCCACTGGCCAAAGGCGCGGAGTCGCGGCCACCGTGACCGCGAGCAGCGGGCCGGCGCCGGCTCGTTCGAGGGTGCGCGCAGCCTCGACCAGCGTCGCTCCCGTGGTCACCACGTCGTCCACGAGCAGCACCGGAGTCCCCTGCAGCGCGGCGCGGTGACGGGGCCGGACCCGCATCGAGAAGGCCAGGTTGCGTGCGCGGTCCGCACGGCCGAGCCCCGCTTGGTCGCGCACGTCGCAGGAAACGGCCAGTGCCGCCACGGGACATACCGCTTGCTGGCTCCGCGGCAGCACGGTCCGCACCAGGTCGTGCACGGGGAACCTCCCACGTTGTCGCGTCCCGGCCGGGCGCGAGGGCACCGGCACGGCCACGGCGCTCCGGTGTCGAACACTGTGTCGCCAGACCGGCGAACCGGCCACCGCGCACCTGATGGCTCCGGCCAACAGGGGCGCCAGAAGGGCACCCAGGTGCGGCCGGTCGTCGTCTTTCCACGCCGAGATGACCGCGGCCACCGTGCCCTCGTACGTCGTACCAGCCCAGGTTTCCGGCATGGCGGGAGGGCGGGGTTCAGGGCTGGCCCGGATCGGCCCGGATCCGATCATTCGGCCCCGGCACGCTGCGCAGCAACTCGTGCCCGGGGCGCCACAGCCGAGGCATGACCGCGACCACACCAGCTCGACCAGGTCTCGCACCGCACGAGGTTGACACGTCACCGGCGCCGGAAGCCCAGCCCTGTGCACGGTTGCGGCAGCGTCAGCCGTTGGGGACGATCAGCTCGTCACCGTTGCGGTAGGGGTACCAACCGGCCCCTTCGGGGGTGAACACCCGCCCCTCTTCGGTGACCAGGAAGAGGTCGAACCCGTCGTCCGCAGGCACGCCCAGCAGCTCGGTGGCGTCCGGCTCGGGCTGCAGTGGTCTCAGCCATCCACCCACGGGGAGCTGGTACGGGGTGTTCTCTGAGTCCTCGTCCTCCTGGCTCGTGCGACCAAGGATGGCCAGTGACTCTTGGGATGCCCACGACACGGTGACGATCGACTCCAGCGTTCCCGCGATACGCATCGGAGGCGTGAGCCCGGTCGGCTGATCCTCGGCGTCCCGGACGATCGCGGTCAGCGCGAGATACTCCTGAGCACCCTCCCGCAACACGATCGCGGCACGCTGGCCGTCCGGGGCCACCTCGAACGCCTTGATGACGGTGCCCGGCTCCAGCCAGTCGGTGTCCACCGCCCGGGCGGGGCGGGAGGCGTCCTGCGCGGTGTCGATCGCCCATACGCTCGCGCCGGTGTCGGCTTCGCCCGCAACCCACAACGTCCCCCGGGGTCCGAACGAGGGGTCGATGAGATCGTCACCGATGTCCTCGAGCAGGACCTCGTCTCCGTCGTCCAGCCGCCACAGCACCGATCTTTCGGTGTCGACCGCCGCGTACTGGGTCGCCTCGGTGTTCATGGCCAGGCCTTGCCATTGCGTGGGGACGGTTGGCAGGTCCAGCTCCTCCTGGTCCTCACGGGGCAGGTCGCGCAGCGCGTAGTTGGTCGGGTCGACGGCGGTGAGCGAGTCCTTCACCCGCAGGACGGCGTATCCGGGGCCCGGCAGGGTCTGCTCGAACCCCAGGTCCTCCATCGACACTCGCGTGGCGTCCAGACCGGGGAACGAGACGGGCTGGCCGTTGATCTGCAGCTCCACCTGCCGCACACCGGCGGCCTGGCTGAGAGTGGAGGTGAACTGTGCGTACAGCGCGCGGACCTGATCCGGATCCTCGGTCAGACCCGGGCCCCCGAGGTTGACGGTGGCGGTCCCCGTGGCCAGGTCGACCGGCACTGCGCTGGAGACCAGGCCCGTCTCCTCGGTGGCGCCGGTGCGTACCGCACCGGCCAGGTACTCCGGGACGGGAGCCAGCAGAGCGCGAGCCAGCGCGGTGGGCAGACCCTCGTCACGAGAGAACCACCTCGTCTCGGGAACGAACACGTCCTCCCCGGGGGCGAGGTAGTTCACCGACGCCGTGCGGAACTGTGTCTCGAAGGCGTTCTCGGTCAGCCACAGGCCGAAGTCGTCCGGGAAGGCCGAGATGCGCCACTGGCCGTCGACCTCTGTCAGCTCGAACTGCTCGGTGCTGCTCGTGCTGGGTGGCTGCTGCGTCAACGCCCCCTCGGCGTCGAGCTCGCCCAGCACGTTGGACTGTGCCTGCACCACACCCTCCTGCGTGGTGGTGAGCTCAGGGTCTCCTCGGGTCACCAGGATCGTGCTGGTAGGCACCCAGGATGTGGCCAGGGAGTCGGTCAGGTAGGCGCGAGCAACCTCGTGGCTGTCGGCGAAGCTCACGTTGGCGAGCAGGAAGCCGCGCACGATCTGCTCGGCGGTCGCGTCCTGCCTTGGACCCTCCGGACGGACCTGGATCACTTGCCGAGGCTGTCCTTGGACAGCCCGGCCCGGCCGAGGAGAGTCATCGGTCGGCAGACCACCACACCCCGCCAGGGTCAGTCCCGCGACCACTGCCGGTGCGAGCAACCAGCGACGCCACAGCCGTCGGGCCGTCATGACGGAGCCTGCGCAGTACGCCGGTCGCTTGTCGGTCGGCACTCGAGGTCCTCGATCGAGGGATGGGTCTCACCCTCGAGCGGTGCGGTGGCTTCGGCCTCCTGTGACCTCTTGGGCAGGGTGAGGAGGAAGCATGCGCCTTCACCGAGGCGCCCGGCCGCCCGCAAGGTGCCGTGGTGCAGGCGGGCGTCCTCGCGAGCGATGGACAGCCCCAGTCCCGTGCCGCCCGTCGTCCGCGTACGGGCCGCGTCCGCCCGCCAGAACCGCTCGAACACGCGCTCGATCTGTTCTTCACTCAACCCGATCCCGTAGTCGCGCACCGACACGGACGCAAAGTGCTCATCCTCGGCGAAGGCCACGTCGATCGGCTTGCCCTCACCGTGCTCCACGGCGTTGAGCAGCAGGTTGCGCAGCACGCGCGTGATCCGTCGCGCGTCCATCTCGACCTGGACCGGCTGCTCGGACCACAGCCGGACCTCGCTGCCCGCCGTCGTCGCGATCGCCGCCACCGAGTCGACGACGCCGCGCGTCAGCGCCACGAGGTCCCCGGAACGCGCGTCCATGACGGTGGTCCCCGAGTCGTACCTGCTGATCTCCAACAGCTCGCTGAGCAGGTCCTCGAACCGGTCCAGCTCGCTGTGCAACAGCTCCGCGGAACGCGCGATCGGGCCGCCGAAGTCCTCGCGCGAGGCGTAGAGGATGTCGCCCGCCATCCGAATCGTCGTCAGGGGTGTGCGCAGCTCATGCGACACGTCGGACACGAACCGCTGCTGGGTCAGCGACAGCTCCTCCAGCTGTTGGATCTGCTGCTGCAGGCTGTCGGCCATGGTGTTGAACGAGGTGGCCAGGCGAGCCAGCTCGTCCGTGCCGCTGACCTCCATCCGCTCGTCCAGCTGACCACGCGCCAGGTCCTGGCTCACCGACGCTGCCTGGCCCACCGGATCGGTCACCAGTCGGGTGGCCATCCACGCCAGCCCCGCGATCAGCACCAGCAGACCGAACCCACCGATCAGGAACCACTCGCGCACCAGGTCGAGGATCTGCCGCTCTCGGTCCATCGGATAGACCAGCACGAGGTCATAGGGCCCGGCGCGCGGAATCTGCACCCGGGACACCACCGAGACGGCTGGCTGCTCCCCACCTGTGGGCAAAGGAGTGTCGCTGACCAGCACCTGTTGCAGTTCCGGGGTCTCGCGCACGGCTTCACGCAGCGAGAGGGGGACGTCGGAGACCTCGAGGTCCCCCAGAGTCACCGGGGCGATCAACGTGTCCCGGTCACTGTCCAGGGCCTGCACGAGCAGCGCCCTGCGGTCTTCCCCATGCCCGCCGGGCCCGATCTGGTTGACCGTCTCGATCGCCGCCGCGGACAGTCCGAAGTCGTCCCGCCGGTCGGTGGCGTCGAAGAGCTCCTGGGCCTGCTGCACCCGCTGGGCCGCGTCAGCTTCCGCCCGACCCACCGCCTGCTCGACCAGGCCGGAGGCCACCTGGCGGTAGAGCAGGGTTCCCAGCAGGGCGGCAAGCACCATCCCGAGCACTACGGTGGTGCAGATGACCCGTAGCCGCAGCGATGATCGCCACCAGGTCAGCGACCGTGACCGGAGGAGTCGTCCGACGCGGCCGGAGGTCGCCCACGCCTTGGCCCGCTCAGCCAGAGCCGGCCTTGTAGCCCACGCCACGGACCGTGAGCACGACCTTGGGGTTCTCGGGGTCGATCTCGATCTTGGAGCGCAACCGCTGGACGTGCACGTTGACCAGCCGGGTGTCCCCCGCATGCCGGTAGCCCCACACCTGCTCCAGCAGCGACTCGCGGTCGAACACCTGGTGGGGGCGTCCGGCCAGCGCCACCAGGAGGTCGAACTCCAACGGTGTGAGTGGCACGACGACGCCGTCACGGGTCACCGAGTGTCCCGAGACGTCGATGACCACGTCACCCACCCGCAGCTGCTCCTCCCGGTCGCGGTCCACGCGCCGCAGCCGAGCTCGGATGCGTGCCATCAGCTCTTGTGGCTTGAACGGTTTGACGACGTAGTCGTCGGCACCCGCTTCGAGACCACCCACGACGTCCTGGGAGTCAGTGCGCGCCGTCAGCATGACGATGGGCACCATCGACTCAAGGCGCAGCTGGCGGCACACCTCCACCCCGTCCAGTGTCGGCAGCATCACGTCCAGCAGCACGAGGTCGGGTCGGTACTCCCGGAACAGCGCGAGCGCCCGTCCGCCGTCGGCGCAGTGCGCGACGTCGAGGCTCTCCTTGCGCAGCACGATTCCGAGCATCTCGGCCAGCGCCTGATCGTCGTCGACCACCAGAATGCGGGGGTTCACGTGGGCACCTTCCTCAGCCTTCAGGCCGCTCAGTAGCGGTAGTGATCGGGCTTGTACGGCCCGGCCGCGTCCACCCCAAGGTACTCGGCCTGCTCCTTGGTCAGCTCGGTCAGCTCGGCGCCCAGTGCCTCGAGGTGCAGCCGCGCCACCTCCTCGTCCAGGTGTTTGGGCAGCACGTGGACCCCGAGAGGGTACTCCTCGCCCTTGGTGAACAGCTCGATCTGGGCCAGCGTCTGGTTCGCGAACGAGTTGGACATGACGAAGCTCGGGTGACCCGTCGCGTTGCCCAGGTTCATCAGCCGACCCTCGGACAGCAGGATGATCGAGCGCTCCCCGCGCTCGGTGACCGAGCCGTCCTCCGTGTCCGTCACCGACTCAGCCGGCATCACCCACTCGTGGACCTGCGGCTTGATCTCGATCCGCTTCACGCCGGGGACCCGGGCCAGGCCGGCCATGTCGATCTCGTTGTCGAAGTGGCCGATGTTGGCCACGATCGCCTTGTCCTTCATCGCGCGCATGTCCGCAGCGGTGATGACGTCGCGGCATCCGGTCGTGGTGATGTAGAAGTCGGCCCGGCCCACCACCTCGGGCAGAGTGGCGACCTGGAAGCCCTCCATCGCCGCTTGGAGTGCGCAGATGGGGTCGATCTCGGTCACCACCACGCGGGCCCCTTGGCCGGCGAGCGCCTCGGCGCACCCCTTGCCGACGTCACCGAAGCCGCAGACCACCACGGTCTTGCCACCGACCAACGTGTCGGTGGCGCGGTTGAGGCCGTCGATGAGGCTGTGCCGACAGCCGTAC
>JBAUJO010000078.1:0-19903 GCA_049683875.1 Ornithinimicrobium sp. | reverse complement strand
GGTCAGGACGGGCTCCGGTCGTTCTCAGTCGAAGGCGATTGAGGCGTCAGGGGGTCTTTCGGCCCGACATGCCCTCCGCGACGCCGATCAGCAGGACCGCCGCGACGAAGGCGACGATCGCGCCCAGGATGTTCAGCTCGAAGATGTCACCCGTGCCGAAGAAGCTGGCCACCAGACCGCCGATCACCGACCCGGCCACACCCAGCAGCAGAGTGGCCAGGATGCTCAGGTTCTGCCGACCTGGCTTGATCAGTCGCGCCACCGCCCCCACGACCAAGCCGAAGACAAGAAATCCGATGATGTCGATGATCACGTGGCGCTCCTCAGAAGTTCAGCGCGCCCGATACGGCGCCTGGTCAGCGACCAAGACTACGCGTTCGAACGTGCCCTCGACGCCACCTAGCGCGGGGACAGAGCGGACTCCTTATGGGCAGCCTGCGAGCCCGTCTTCTCCGACTCGACGATGTAGTAGGGGTCGTCGTCGGTGGGCCGGAAGTTCTGGCCTGCGAACTCGAAGTCGTTCACCCGCTTCTGTTTCACCACCCCCTCGGTCGTGCCCTGCGAGGTCCTCCAGGTCACCTTGTCGCCACTGTTGAAAGCCATGGAACGATGGTATGAACGGCGGATGCAGCCCGCCGCGCCGGGGTCGCTGGCCTCGCGGGCACGGCGCCGCGCCCTGGTCAGCTGATGTCGACCGAGCGCACCTGCTGCACGATCTCGTCGGCGACGGCACCGGGGTGGGTCTCGGGAAGCCAGTGACCTCCGGCGAGCTCGATGAAACGGTAGTCACCTCGTACGTAGCGGGCGGTACGTTCCGCGGCGCCACGGTGACAGGTCACGTCCAGGCTGCCCCACAGGTAGGTCGTGGGCACGGTGGAGTGTGGGGTCGAGCCACGGTACGAACGTGCGGCGCGGTACCAGTTCACCGGTCCGGTCAGGTCGTAGGGCGCCTCGAACTTGGCAAGATGAGCCTCGGCGCGCTCGGAGCTCAGCCCACTACGGACGACGTGTCCTCGAAGCCGTCGCGCGAGCACGCGTTCGGGAGGCGACGGGATCTTCACGAACCTTCTTGGAACGGCCGACAAGGCGTGAGGCCCGTGGGTGGCCGACCACGTGACCGCCGCGGGATGCGGCGTGGACAGGATCGTCAGACTGCGGACCCGTGAGCTGGTGCCGGCCAGATGCCAGGCCAGCGCTCCACCCCAGCCGTGCCCGACGAGGTGGGCCGATGCGATCCGCGCCTCGTCGAGCAGTGCAAGCACATCCGCCGCCAGGCAGGGCAGCAGGTAGGCACGGCGTGACCCAGGAGTGTTGCTGCGTGCATACCCTCGTTGGTCCGGTGCCAACGTGCGCAGGTTGGCGCGGTGCAGCCCGGGCACCGTCGCATCCCAGCACGTGTGGTCGGCCGGGAAACCGTGGAGCAGCACCACAGGGGTCCCGTCCTCGGGTCCGCTGTCGAGCACCGGGAAGAGGAGCCCTTCTCGCCGAAAGCGACGGACCCGTGTGGGCGCCGCGCTGCGTGAGATCGTCACTGGGCCGGGGCTAGCGCTCGTCGGCTTCGACGCCGGCCGACACGACGGTGGAGTGGTGACGCGCTTGCCGTCTGCGCCCACCGTGCGGCGGTGGTGCGTCGGGGGCAGTGATGACCTCGTGGGCGCCACGAACGATCGAAGCCGCTCGACGCAGCCTTCTGCCCACGCCCTGCACGACGAACATCGCGGTGCCGCACAAGAACAGAAGCGCGACCGGGTACTCGCCCTCCTTCGCCGTGACGAGGGCAGCAAGAAGCGTCAGCACTATGCCAAATGAATCCCGCATGGTTGACTCTCGCCTGCCGCCATCGGAGGCGCCGCACATCATGGATGCGAAGGCCCCCTTCTTTATCTCAGCACTGTAAGCGTTCCCTATAGCCGGCGGCAAAAGTAGTTGCCGAAACAACTACTTTCCGGCGGTATCGGGCCGGTCAAGACTTTGTCGGGCGGGGGTCACGCAAAAGTCACGTTGGCTTCTTAGTTCTTTCCTATCGTTGCCGGTGGCTGTCGCGGCTCTCGAGGCAAATGAGCAGCCAAGCGGGAGAGGCGAGGTGTGGGGGAATGGCCGTATTCGCGAACAATCCGGTGGTCCAGCAATCGAGAATATGCCGGTGTAACAACACTTTTCGGTCATCAGTGCTGCCGGCGCCGAGAATGAAGACGTGGAGGCGCTAGGCGCAGGACTGAGGCTGGCGTGTCTTCTTGCGCGGCGCTTCGGCGGACCGGACCTGGACGGTGCACCAAGGCAGCAGCAGCTGGGTCAGCGGCCCGATCGCCAGGGCGTACAGCACGGTGCCGAACCCGAGAGTGCCTCCGAGGAGGAACCCGATCACCACGACGACGACCTCGATGGTCGTCCGGACGAGACGGATGGACCGTCCGGTCACGCGGGCAAGGCCCGTCATGAGGCCGTCCCGTGGTCCGGGACCCAGCTGCGAACCGACGTAGAGCGCCGTGGCCAGTCCGTTGAGGAACACCCCGAAGACCATCAGCGGCACCCGAACGGGAAGGGGCTCCACCGGCGGCATCACGGCCAGCACCAGGTCTGCGGACAGCCCGACCAGCACGGCGTTCGCGAACGTGCCCAACCCGGGACGCTGGCGCAGCGGGATCCAGGTCACGAGCACCGCCAGGGAGACGATGATGGCCATGGTGCCGAAGCTGGTGGGGAAGTGCTGGATGAGGCCGACGTGGAGCACGTCCCACGGGATGACGCCCAGGCCGGCCCGGATGATCAGGGCCATCGAGGCGCCGTAGATGAACAGACCCACCACGAGCTGGAGCAGTCGCCGGGGCAGGCGCCCTGCGCGCAGCTGTTCTACGGGCCCCAGGTTGGCGAGCTGACGTCGCTGCCGCGCAGGGTCGCCCGGTCGAGTTCGCATCATGCCGAAAGCCTGACAGGAAGTGGACTGTTCGCAAAGGTCCAGTTGTGCCAGTGTGGACTGGGTGCAACGAGTGCTGTCGGGTGACCGGGTCCGTGTCGCCCTCGGTCAGGCCCCCTGGTCATCCCCGGTACACCTCGACCTGAGCGAGCGGCTGCGCGCTGCGATGACCGACGGTCGTCTGTCCGCCGGCTCACGGATGCCCAGCGAGCGTGAACTCACGCGTGCGCTGGGTCTGAGCCGGACCACGGTGACCCGCGCGTACGCGGCCCTGCGTGAGAACGGCTATCTGGTGACGCGCCCAGGCTCGGGCAGTGTCGTGCACCTGCCCGACGTGCCAGGTGGCCGCATCGACCACCTCCTGAGTCCGGGCGGAGCCGGCGACGAGGTCATCGACCTCACCACCACCGCATCACCGGCGGGGCCGTGGTTGCACGCCGCCTACTCCGAGGCCATGGAAGCCGCGGTGGGCTACCTGCCGGGAGTCGGCTACTACCCGAGTGGGCTGCCCGTGCTGCGCGATCTCGTCGCTCAGCGCTTTCGTGACCGCGGGCTGCCGACCAGTGCCGACCAGGTGCTTATCGTCAACGGTGCCTTGTCCGGTGTCGCCGTGGCCAGCAGCATGATGGCGCGTGCCCGCCGCTCGGCACCGGTGTTGCTGGAGAGCCCGACCTACCCCAACGCCATCGCGACGCTGGGGGCAGCGGCCCGGCTGGTGGCCCACCCCGTCAGCCATCACGCCAGTGGGGAGCAGTGGGACCCCGACGGCCTGGAGGCCGTGCTGCGCCAGTCCAGACCTCGCGCCGCCTACCTCGTGCCGGACTTCCACAACCCGACGGGAGCCCTGATGGACACGGCCCAGAGACAACGGGTCGGCGCCGCGCTGCAGCGATCGGGCACCGTGCCCGTCATCGACGAGACTCCGGTCGACCTCGCCGCCGACGAGACGACGCAGGCGTCGATGCCACCGCCGCTGGCCTGCTTCGTCCCCGACGCGATCACCGTGGGTGGGGTCAACAAGTCCTTCTGGGGAGGGCTACGGATCGGGTGGATGCGCGTTCCACGGTCACGGCATGCTCAGGCCGCGGCGAGCCGGCTCGCCCTGGACCTGGGCACGCCGGTCCTGGAGCAGCTGGCGGCAGTCAGCCTCTTGAGCCGCGCGGATGACATCCTGCCCGAGCGCCGCAGGTCCTTCCGGGTGGCCCGCGACGCGCTGCGCCAGGAGCTGCAACACGCCTTCCCGTCGTGGTCGGTGCCGACCCCGGCCGGTGGCCTCACGTTGTGGTGCGAGCTGCCGCGGGCGATCTCCACCGAGCTCGTGCGTGCAGCGAGCAGGAACGGACTCATGCTGGCTGCGGGTCCCAGCTTCGCACCTGCCGGAGGCATGGACCGCTACCTGCGCCTGCCCTATGTGTTGCCACCGGAGGATCTGGTCGAGGCGGTGCGGCGCCTGGGAGCGGCATGGACCGAGGTCGAGCGCGCCGGGTCGTTCGTCGGTGAGCGAAACCCGGCACCGCCGATCATCGCCTGACCGCGCCACCGTCGCCCGCTAGGCGAGGATCACCAACACCAGCCCGCAGGCACCCAGAGCCCAGCACACGCCGAGTAGGGCCAGGGCCGGGCCCACCTCGACGGCCATGCCGCCTTGCCTGATGGCCAGCACGTCGTCGCGGATGCGTCGCTGCTGGGTGACGCTGATGGTGACCGCGGCCGCCAGGGTCAGGGCCGGCACCACCAGGACGGCCGCGCCGTAGAACAACAGCCAGCGCAGCATGAAGGCACTGACGATGCAGCACGCCAGCGCGGTCCGAGACCAGGCCATGACCGTGCGCTCCGGCTGCAGGCCGGAGTCGACATGGGCCGCGGTATGCGGATGCTGACCTGACAGGGACATGGCTCAGCCCGACGCGATCACGACGATGACCACGAGCGCTCCCAAGGCCGCTCCGATACCCAGCACCGGGGCGATGAGGGGCAACGGCAGCGGAGCCTGGTGACGCATGGCGCGTTCCACCCCGATCCAGCGCATGAAGGCGCCGCCACTGACCAGCATCCCCAGGATGAGCAGGAGGATGGCCACGCCCTTGCGGTAGGGGTCGTCCAGCACCGCGAAGGCCTCGACCGCGATACCGCCGGCGAGCAGGGCCAGAGATGTCCGGATCCAGGACAGGAACGTCCGCTCGTTGGCCAGGCTGAACCGGGGGTCGGGCGTGGAGCCAGTGGGGAACAGGTGCCGGGCCAGCCAGCCACGGCGGTCGGGCTCGGGATCCTCCGTACCAGCCGTGGAGTCGCTGTCCCGTGCGGTCATGGCTCCACGCTACGGCGTGTCCGCCCGGCCCGGGGCCGCGCGGCTCAGGTGAGGCGTTGCTGCGGGGTGGTGCGCGCCGTCATCGCGGCGTCGGTCTCGACGATCTTGCCCAGCGCCTTGTCGATGGCCTTCATCGTCGACTTGTCCAGCCGGACTCCGGCAGCCTTGACGTTCTCGCCCACCTGTTCCGGCCGCGATGCCCCGACCAGCGCGCTGGCCACGTTGTCGTTCTGCAGGACCCAGGCGATCGCCAGCTGCGCCATGGACAACCCCGCCTTCTCGGCGATGGGATGCAGCTTCTGCACCCGCTTGAGGACGTCGTCGTTCATGAAGCGCTTGATCATGTCCGCACCGCCCTTCTCGTCGGCGGCCCGCGAGCCCGGGGGCGGCTCGGCACCTGGCTCGTACTTACCAGAGAGCACTCCCTGAGCCATCGGGCTCCAGACGATCTGAGAGACCCCCAGCTCGCGTGAGGTCGGGACCACCTCGTCCTCGATCACCCGCCACAACATGGAGTACTGCGGCTGGCTGGAGATCAGCTGGAAGCCGAGGTCACGGGCCATCTCCACGCCGGCTCGGATCTGTTCGGCCGTCCACTCGCTGACTCCGATGTAATGCGCCTTTCCTTGGCGCACCACGTCGGCAAAGGCCTGCATGGTCTCCTCCAACGGGGTCTGGAGGTCGTACCGGTGGGCCTGGTAGAGGTCGACATAGTCGGTCTGGAGTCGCCCGAGCGATGCGTCGATGCTCTCCATGATGTGCTTGCGGGACAAGCCGGTGTCGTTCTTTCCGGCCGGGCCGGTCGGGAAGTAGACCTTGGTGAAGATCTCCAGGCTCTCGCGGCGCTGTCCCTTGAGCGCCTCGCCCAGCACCGACTCCGCGACGGTGTTGGCGTAGACGTCCGCGGTGTCGAAGGTGGAAATGCCCACGTCAAGGGCCGCGTGCACGCACTGGGTGGCCACGTCGTTCTCTACCTGAGAACCGTGGGTGAGCCAGTTGCCGTAGGTGATCTCGGAGATCTGCAGGCCACTGTTGCCGAGGTATCGATATTCCATGCCACAACGCTAGTCCCCCGCGTCCGGACGGTTGACGCGGGTGGTCCGGGCTCGTGTGACGATGGGGTCATGATCTCGTTGCCGCCGCTGGTGACGATGGGCCCCACGCTCACGCGGGAGCAGCTTCAGCGGTACTCCCGACATCTGCTCCTGCCTGGGGTGGAGACCTCGGGTCAGCGCCGACTGCTGAATGCGCGGGTCTGTGTCGTTGGCGCCGGGGGGCTGGGCTCCCCTGCCCTCCTCTACCTGGCGGCAGCCGGTGTCGGGCATCTCACCGTGATCGACCATGACGTGGTCGAGGTGTCGAACCTGCAACGCCAGGTGCTGCACCGGCAGGCCGGTGTCGGGCGCCCCAAGGCGGAGAGCGCCAGGGACGCCTTGGTCGAGCTGAACCCGGGCATCGAGGTGCTGGCACGAAGTGTCGAGGTGCGCCCGGACACCGTGGCCGAGCTGCTCGCCGGGCATGACGTGGTGGTCGACGGCACGGACAACTTCGCCACGCGCTATCTGGTCAACGACGCCTGTCAGCAGATGAGCCTGCCGCTGGTCTGGGCTGCGGTGCTGCGCTATGACGCGCAGGTCGCCACCTTCCTGCCGTCATCCGTGGTCCCGGCCGAGCAGGCCGTGCAGCTGCGTGACCTCTTCCCGGTCCAGCCCGCACCGGAGGCGGCTCCCTCGTGCGCCGAGGCCGGGGTGCTGGGTGCCCTGTGCGGTCAGGTGGGCTCCATCATGGCCAGCGAGGTCATCAAGCTGGTCACTGGGGTGGGAGAGCCTCTGGCCGGCCGAGTGCTCGTGATCGACGTGGCGGGGATGCGCACGCGAGAGATCCCGCTGCGCTCGAACCCTGACCGCCCGGCGCGCGGTGAACCCGCCCCCTCGGCGATGGACGGGCGTACTCGGCCACGCTCAATGGCCCGGCATCCCTCGGGCGTCCCGACGATGACGCCCACCGAGGTCGACTCCGATCGGTCGAGTGTGACGGTGATCGACGTTCGCGAGCCGTGGGAGCACGAGCTGGGCACCGTGCCCGGGGCACGTCGTGTCCCGCTCGACGAGCTGCTGACGTGGCACTCTCTGGGAGAGGTAGAGGCTCTCCCCGTAGTCATCACCTGCAAGACCGGACCCCGGGCCGAGCGTGCGGCCGCGCACCTGACCAGCCTCGGACATCGCGACGTCCGACTGCTGGCCGGGGGGATGCTCGGCTGGATCGACAGCGTCGACCCATCTCTGCCGCGCTACTGACGAGCATCGTTAGCCAGGAGGACACGCATGCCGACACTTCGCTACTTCGCCGCGGCGGCCGAGGCCGCCGGCACCGACCAGGAGCATGTGGCCGGTGACGACGTGCAGACGGTGCTGGCCGCAGTGCGCGCAACGCACGGCCCGCGAATGACACACATCATCGAGCACAGCTCCCTGCTCCTGGACGGCCAGTACGTCTCCGACGCGAGCACGAGCGTCGGCGCGAGCTCGGTGCTTGACGTCCTGCCGCCCTTCGCAGGGGGGTAGCCCTCACGGAGGTCCGGGGTCAGCCGCCGATCGCGCTCATGGGGCGCGGAGGCTGCAGGAAACCAGGCTCGTTGATGCCGTGCCCGGGCAGCTTGGCCCCGATACTCGTGCGGAAGATCTGCTCGAGCTGCTCGTCGGTGGCGCCCTCGCGCAGCGGGGTGCGCAGGTCGGACTCGCCGGTGGCGAACAGGCAGTTGCGCAGCTGTCCGTCGGCGGTCAGGCGCACCCGGTCACATGCGCCACAGAACGGCGAGGTCACCGAGGCGATCACCCCGACGGTGGCGGGCCCGCCGTCGACGTGGAACAGCTCGGCAGGAGCGCTACCTCGCCCAGGAACAGGCGTCAGCTCGTATGCCGCGCGCAGCCGAGCGTGGATCTCCTCCCCGGTCACCATCGACTCCCGGTGCCACGTGTGCCCGGCGTCCAACGGCATCTGCTCGATGAAGCGCAGCTCGTAGCCGTGCTCCAGCGCGAAGGCCAGGAGGTCGGGGGCCTCGTGGTCGTTGACGCCCCGCAGCAGGACGGTGTTCAGCTTCACCGGGGTCAACCCGGCCTCGGCTGCGGCCCGGATGCCGACCAGCGTGTCGTCGAGCCTGTCCCGTCTGGCCATCTGCTGGAAGGTCACGGTCTGCAGGGTGTCGAGGCTGATGTTGACCCGGGTCAGTCCCGCCCGGGCCAGCGCGGAGGCGGTCTTGTCGAGCCCCAGGGCGTTCGTCGTCATCGAGACCTCCACCGGGCCGTCCGGCCCGGTCAGGGCCGCGATGCCTGCGACCACATCGACGATGTCGCGTCGCAGCAGCGGCTCGCCGCCGGTCAGGCGCACCTCGGTGATGCCCAGCGAAACCGCCACGGAGGCCAGCCGGAGCAGCTCCTCGGTGCTCAGCATGGTGGTCTTGGCCAGCCACGGCACGCCCTGCTCGGGCATGCAGTAGGTGCAACGCAACGAACATCGGTCGGTCAGGGAGATCCGCAGGTCACGGTGCGCCCGGCCGAATCGGTCGGTCAACGGGGCGGAGGGCTCGCGGTCAGGGGTGGGCATCCACTCCATGGTAGGTCGGCGCAGCGGCGTTCGCTGTTCGCCCTCGTCGGGC
This sequence comes from Ornithinimicrobium sp., assembly GCA_049683875.1. Classification (GTDB taxonomy): domain Bacteria; phylum Actinomycetota; class Actinomycetes; order Actinomycetales; family Dermatophilaceae; genus Ornithinicoccus. The sequence continues at coordinate 11,026 of JBAUJO010000078.1, read as the reverse complement.
GGTGGCGCCGCGTCGGAGCTCACGGTGTGCCACCGACGACGACGCGGTCGGGACGGGTGTAGAGGTTGAAGGTGTCGCCACGGACGAAACCGGCCACGGTCATCCCGGCGTGTTCGGCCGTCTCGATGGCCAGCGAGCTGGGCGCGGAGACCGCGGTGAGCACCGGCACACCGGCCAGGAAGGCCTTCTGTGTCAGCTCGAAGGACAGCCGCCCACTGACCTGCAGGACGTGCCCGCGCAAGGGAAGGAGGTCCTTCTGCAAGGCCCAGCCGATCACCTTGTCCACCGCGTTGTGACGACCCACGTCCTCGCGCACGACCAGCGGCTCTCCCGCCGCTGTGAACAGACCGGCCGCGTGCAGACCTCCGGTTCGTTCGAACGTGGTCTGCGCCTCTCGCAGCCGGTCCGGCAAGGCCAGCAGCGTCGTGGCGTCGACCCGCACCGGGTCCGCGGACACGTCGTAGCGGGCGCGCACGTCCAGGTCCTCGATGCTGGCCTTGCCGCACACGCCGCAGGCGCTGGAGGTGAAGAACGAGCGGGTCCGTCCGGCCGCGACGGGGTCGGGCACATGAGGCGCGAGCTGCACCTCGATCACGTTGTAGGTGTTGACATCGGTGCCGCTGCCGTCGTCCATCACCGCTCCGGCGCAGTAGCGAGCAGTCAGGATATCGCTGGCCGTGGCGATGATGCCCTCGGAGTGCAGGAACCCGTGCAGCCACTCGATGTCAAGCCCGGGTGTGCGCATCGTGACGGTCAGGGCGGTGCTGCCGATACGCAGCTCCAACGGTTCCTCGACGACGATCGTGTCCGGTCGGGAGCGCACTCCCTGCTGACCCGCGGGGCCGACCGTGACTCGATGGGTGCGGCGGCGCACCGTGACCCGTCCCATGGTCAGCCTCAGCCCTCCGGCACCGGGTGTGACGTGCTCGGCTCCAGCCTCACGACCAGCGACTTGGACGTCGGGGTGTTGGAGATGTCGGCCACCGAGTCCAGCGGCACCAGCACGTTGGTCTCGGGGAAGTATGCCGCGGCGCAGCCGCGTGCGGTTCTCTCGTAGCTGACCAAGCGGAAGGCCACCGCCCGTCGTTCGCCGTCGCTCGCGACCGAGATGACGTCGACCACCTGTCCATCGCGCAGTGCGAGGTCACTGAGGTCCCCAGGGTGGACGAAGACCACGCGACGCCCGTCGTGGATGCCGCGATAGCGGTCGTCCAAGCCGTAGATCGTGGTGTTGTACTGGTCATGGCTGCGCATGCTCTGCAGCAGCAGGTGCCCGCGCGGTACGTGGACCGAGGTCTGCTGGTTGACGGTCAGACGGGCCTTGCCGGTCTCGGTGGGGAAGGAACGGCCCTCGCGCACCGGGTTGGGCAGCTTGAAACCGTCGCGCTGCGTGGCCTGGGCCTCGTAGTCCTCGCAGCCGGGCACGACCGCGGCGATGTGGTCGCGTACTACGGAGTAGTCCTCACGCATGGCGGCCCAGTCGACGGGTGATGCGGGGAAGCAGGCCAGCGCAAGGGAGCAGACGATGTCGGTCTCCGAACGCAGGTGTGGGCTGACCGGCTGCACTCGACCGTAGGAGGCGTGGACCATGCTCATGGAGTCCTCGACCGTGACGAACTGCTCGATCCCGCCGGTACGGTCCACCTCGGTGCGCCCGAGCGTGGGAAGGATCAGGGCCTGCTTGCCGGTGACGGCGTGCGACCCGTTGAGCTTGGTGGACACGTGAACGGTCAGGTCCAGGCTGCGCAGGGCGGCTTCGGTCACCGCGGTGTCGGGTGTCGCCCGCACGAAGTTGCCACCCATGCCCATGAAGACCCTGACTGTGCCCTCGCGCATCGCGCGGATGCCGTCCACCACGTCCACACCGTGCTCACGCGGTGAGGTGATGCCGGTGCGCTCGTCCAGCGCCGCCAGCCACTCGTCACTCATCTGCTCCCAGATGCCCATGGTGCGGTCGCCCTGCACGTTCGAGTGACCGCGGACGGGGCACGCACCCGCACCGTCCTTGCCCATGTTGCCGGTCAGCAGGAGCACGTTGACGATCTCGCGCACGGTCGCCACCGAGTTCTTGTGCTGCGTCAGCCCCATCGCCCAGCAGACGATCATGGTCTTGGCGCTGATGATCTCCTCGACGACACGTGTGAGCTGGTCCATCGCGACACCGGCGCCAGCCAGCAGGTCGTCCCACTCCAACGAGTCGTAGTGCGCGGCGAGCTCGGCATACCCGTCGGTGTACTCGGCGATAAAAGCGTGGTCGAGCGCCTTCTCGCCTCGGCGGTCCGCCTCGATCAGCAGCTTGCCCAGCGCGGCGAAGAAGGCCAGGTCGCCGTTGACCCGGATCTGGCAGTACTCATCGGCCAGGTCGGTGCCCGCCCCGACGACCCCGGAGGGCTTCTGCGGGTTCTTGAAGCGCTGGAGGCCCGCTTCGACCAGCGGGTTGATGGCCACGATGTGACCGCCAGAGCGCTTCACGCGCTCCAGCGAGGTCAGCATCCGTGGATGGTTGGTGCCGGGGTTCTGCCCGGCGATGAGGATGAGCTCTGCGGCCTCGATGTCGTCCAGCGTGACCGTGCCCTTGCCTTCGCCGAGGGTCTGGGTCAGCGCAGCCCCGCTGGACTCGTGGCACATGTTGGAGCAGTCGGGGAGGTTGTTGGTGCCCAGCTCGCGCGCGAAGAGCTGATAGGCGAAGGCCGCTTCGTTCGACGTGCGGCCGGAGGTGTAGAAGATCGCCTCGTCCGGGTCGTCCAACCCGGTGAGCGTCTGAGACAACAGCTTGAACGCGTCGTCCCAGGTGATCGGCTGATAGTGCGAGGCGCCTTCGCGCAGCACCATCGGGCCCATGATGCGCCCCTGCTGCCCGAGCCAGTAGTCCGTCTTGTCGGCGAGCTCCTGCACCGAGTGCTCCGCGAAGAACTCGGGGGTGACCAGTCGTTTGGTCGCCTCCTCGGCCACGGCCTTGGCGCCGTTCTCGCAGAACTCGGCCACGCTGCGGTCGCGCGGGTCGGGCCAGGCGCAACCGGGGCAGTCGTAGCCGCGGTGCTGGTTGAGCGCGGTCAGGGTCAAAGCCGTGCGAGTCAGACCCATCTGTTGCTCTGAGTGACGCAGGGAGACGAGCACACCGGGCACTCCGGCCGCCCAGGTCTTGGGCTGCCCCACCTCGAGGTCTCGGTCGCCGTGGTCGCTCACCGGTGGCCGTCGTGTCATCGTCGCACCTCATCTATTGCTGACCCACCAGTATGAAGCAGCCGGTGCGACGTTTCTCGACCGGTCAGGGTGTCCCAAGGCAGCCGGGGGAGGATGACGCGGTGAACACGCCACGCGACTTCGACCTGGTGCTGGCCGGCGCGACGGGCTTCGTCGGACGCCTGACCGCCGCACACCTCGCCACGTACGCCCCCGACCGCCTGCGCATCGCCCTGGCCGCGCGCTCATCCGACAAGCTGGACCGGGTCGTTGAGGGCCTGCCCGAATCGGCGCGCTCGTGGCCGCGGCTGACGGTGGACCTGACCGATCCGCGCCAGTCAGAGGAGCTGGCGCGCCGGACCGCGGCGGTGGCCACCACAGTCGGGCCGTACGCGGTCTTCGGCCACGAGCTGGTGGCGGCCTGTGCCGCGGCTGGCACCCACTACGCCGACCTGACCGGTGAGGTTCTCTTTGTCCGCGACGTGGTGCAGCGTCATCACGACCTGGCCCGCGAGACCCGAGCCACGATCGTGCCCTCGTGCGGGTTCGACTCGGTGCCCTCGGATCTAGGGGTCATGCTGGCTGCCGACGCGGCGCGCGTCGACGGCGAGGGCCGACTGGTCGAGGCCACTCTGCATGTTCGCGACGCCCGCGGTGGAGTCAGTGGCGGCACCATCGACTCGCTGCGGCAACAGGTCATCGCCATGCGCGCCGACTCCGCCACGCGACGCGTGGTGGCCGACCCCGACGCGCTCGCCGATGCCCGCACGGCGTACGGCAGGGGTCCGAGATCGGTGGGCAAGGACACCCAGACAGGTCGCTGGCACGGTCCTTTCCCGATGTCCGGCTACAACACGCGCGTGGTGCGTCGTTCCTGGTCGCTGACCGAAGGTGAGGCTCCGTTAGTGTACGAAGAGGTCGCCGACACCTCCGCCGGGTGGAAGGGCGCGGCCGCCGCCGTCGGCATCGGGCTGGGTATGGGGGGTGTGGCTGCCGCCATGGCGTTCCCGGTGACTCGCCGCGTGGTGGACCGGCTGCTTCCCTCGCCCGGTGAGGGACCGAATGAGCGGACCCGGGCCGCCGGACGGTTCGCGGTCGAGGTCGAGGCCGAAACGACCACGGGCGCGCACTACCGCGCGCGCGTGGCCGCCGACAAGGACCCTGGCTACGACGGCACCGCCGTGATGCTGGGTGAGTCGGGCCTGGCCCTGGCCGCCGGGGAGTCAGCCGGGCGGACGGGCGTCCTGACGCCGGCCACCGCCCTGGGGGACGCTTTGGTGGACCGGCTGCGCTCTCGCGGCTTCACTCTGGAGGTGACCCGATGGTGACCGTGCGCGCACTGCGCCGCCGGTGAGCGAAACCCTGGCCGAGATCTGGGACCGGGCCACGACCGCCCAGCCGGCACCGCCGGCCATCGCGGTCACCGTGCTGGCCGTCCTTGCTCTGGTCACGGTCGCCAGTCCTCGCGGCTACCGGGTGATCCGGCACGGCGTCACCGTGCTGCACGAGGCCGGCCACGCGGTGGTCGCGCTCATGGTCGGCAGGCGTCTGTCCGGCATCCGCCTGCACGCTGACACTTCAGGGGTCACGGTCTCGCGGGGCAGAGCGCACGGGCCCGGAATGGTCGCCACCTTGCTCGCCGGCTATCCCGCGCCGGCCTTGGTGGGTCTCGTCGCCACGGTCCTGCTCGGCCAGGGGTATGCCGTGGGCGTGCTATGGGCACTCGTGTCGCTGGCGGCCGGGATGGTGTTGTTCGTGCGCAACCTGTACGGCTTCGGCGTTCTGGTCCTGCTGGGTCTCTGCGTCGGGGTGGCCAGCTGGACGATGCCCGCGGTGGTGCTGTCGGCGTTGGCCGGGCTCTTGGTGTGGACCTTGCTGCTGGCCGCCCCTCGTCCCGTGGCCGAGCTGGCCGCGGACCGCGGACGCCTCTCCCGGCGGGGTTACCGCGACACCACGTCGGACGCGGCTCAGCTCGCCGGGCTGACCGGCGTGCCCGCCCCGGTCTGGGTCGGGTTGTTCGGCGCGGTCACGGTGGCCTGCGCAGTGACAGGTGCGTGGCTGATGGTCGCGTGACCACTGCCGGTCACCCGGGGCCGTCACCCCGTGACCCGCTCGTTGCCCGGGGTGTCGAAGGCCGCGAGAGTGTCGGCCAGGCTCTCTGCGCCGGTGAGGGTGAAGCTGCCGGAGTCTGGGTGGCTAGAGGATGAAGCGGAACATGGGACTGTCCGGCGGGATCTGCTCGACGGTGATCGAGGACTGGCGCATGCGCGCCAGCAATGGGCCGAGGTCGGCCGGAGAACCCAGCTCGATGCCGACGAGTGCCGGGCCGATCTCGCGGTTGCTGCGCTTGACGTACTCGAACAGCGCAATGTCGTCGTCCGGGCCGAGCACCTCGTCGAGGAACCGGCGCAGGGCCCCGGGCTCCTGCGGGAAGTTCACCAGGAAGTAGTGCTTGCGCCCCTCGTGGACCAGCGCGCGCTCCATGACCTCGGCATACCGCAGCACGTCGTTGTTGCCGCCGGACAGCACGGCGACGACGCGTTGCCCGGCGGCGATGTCGATCTGGTCGAGTGCGGCGGCGGCCAGGGCCCCTGCGGGCTCGGCCACGATCCCCTCAGTCTGGTAGAGCGCGAGCATCTCGGTGCAGATCCGCCCCTCCGGGACGCTGACCATCTCCGCTCCGGCCGCGCTCACCAGGTCGTAGGTCACCTCGCCCACCCGGCGCACCGCGGCTCCGTCGACGAACGGGTCGATCTCCGGCAGCAGCACCGGCCCCCCGGCGGCCAGGGCTGCGGTCATACTGGCGGCGCCCGACGGCTCAGCGCCCACGACGCGCAGGTGCGGTGCTCGCTCGTGCGCGAAGGTGGCCGCACCCGCGAGGAGTCCGCCGCCGCCGACGGGCACGACCACCACGTCGGCGGGCTCAGTGAGGTCCTCGAGAATCTCGCGGATCATCGTGCCCTGCCCCGCGATGGTCATCGGATGGTCAAAGGGCGGCACGAGGGTCAGGCCCGACTGCTCGGCATACTCGCTGGCGGCGCTCGCGGCCGCGTCGTAGGTGTCTCCGCCGACGATGACCTCGACCGCGGCGCCGCCGAGACTGCTGACGCGGTCGCGCTTCTGTCGCGGCGTCGTGCGCGGCAGGTAGATGCGCGCCGGGACCCCGAGCTGGGCACACGCGAACGCCACGCCCTGGGCGTGGTTGCCGGCGCTGGCGCAGACGACGCCTGCCTGCTGCTGCTGCCCTGAGAGCTGGGCGATGAAGTTGGTCGCTCCCCGGCCCTTGTAGGACCGCACCTGCTGCAGGTCCTCCCGCTTGAGCCAGACGCGTGCCCCCGTCTGTTTGGACAGCCGCTCACTGTAGGTCAGGGGGCTGCGCGCGATCCGCCCCGCCAGGCGTTCGGCGGCGGCGTCGACGTCAGCGGCACTGACCTGGAGAGTGTCCTGCGGCATACCCAAAAGCGTGCCACACCTTCCGCGGGGGTCGATGTCGCTCTCCGGCTCGACCACCACGTGTGCTGTGGAGCGGCTCTCTTCCAAGCGGGTGGGCAGGAACCAGGCGCTCATTCCCTGTGCGGTGGCGATTGCCTGCCACACCTGCTCGGCAGTGCCCGGAGCCTCGACGCTGAACTGGTTCCGGTACCGGACGTCTCGGCGTGGTCATCCGATCTCCTCAGAATGGGGTGAGACGCGACGACGAGCCGGTGCGGGCGCCCGTCGTCGTGGTGGTAGTTAGCGGCCAGTGCGACGAGGTACCCCGCGGACAGCCGGTCGGCATGTCAAGTGGTGTCCGACGGGGCCTTCACCCGGCCGGAGAAATCTCTGCTCCCGATGTCGAGAATGCCGACGCTCGATCGACGTAGGTGTGTCATGTACCTCTCAGCAACCAGTAGGAGTGATGAAGATGCCGCGATTCATGGGACTCGTGAGGATGGAAGAAGGGATCAGCGCCCCGCCGCAAGCGTTGATGGAGGCGATGGACACCTACATCGGCGAACGCGCCTCCAACGGTGTGTTCCTCGACGGTGGCGGCCTGTACGGCACTGAGGACGCCGTGAACTACGTGGTCCGCCAGGGTGAGGTGACCCGGGTCGATGGCCCGTATGCCGAGGCCAAGGAGGTCGTCGGCGGCTGGTCCCTGCTGCAGTACGACACGGTCGAGGAGGCCGTGGCCGACCAGCGGGAGTTCGCCGAGCTGCACGCGAGGCACTGGCCGGAGGTCACCGTGGTCTCGACGCTGCGTCAGGTCTCCGAGGCCCCGGAGGCTCCCGCCGACTGACCGGGCTGGATACGCTGGCTTCGTGCCGGCGCAGACCACATCGAACGAGGTGGTGGAGGCGGTGTTCGCCGCGTGGCGGGCCGAGTCGGCCCGCCTCGTCGGCGCCCTGACCCGGATGACCCGCGACGTCGACCTGGCCGAGGATCTCGCCCAGGACGCACTGGTCGCCGCGCTCGAGCAGTGGCCCGTCCAGGGAATCCCGCGGAACCCGGTCGCATGGCTGATGACGACGGCGAGGCGCCGCGGCGTCGACCACTTCCGTCGTGCCGACACTCTTCGCGCCAAGACGGTCGAGCTGCAGCGGGTTCACGCGGAAAGGCAGGAGCAGATGAGCGACCTCGACGCGCAGGTCGACTTCATCGACGACGATGTCCTGAGGCTCGTCTTCCTGACCTGTCACCCATCGCTGACCGCCGATTCGCGAGCCGCGTTGACCCTGCGACTGGTGGGGGGCCTGAGCACCGGCGAGATCGCCCGCGGCTTCGTGACCACCGAGTCGGCCATGGGGCAGCGCATCTCGCGGGCCAAGAAGACCCTGGTCGAGGCCGACGCCGAGTTCGAGCTACCGACCGGCCGGGAGCGGGTTCGGCGTCTTGACGACGTCATGGCCGTGATCTACCTGGTCTTCAACGAGGGCTACACCGCCACCTCGGGCGAGCAGTGGATGCGTCCTGACCTGGCGAGCGAGTCGATCCGCCTCGCTCGGATGCTGACCAGCCTCGCCCCCGACGAGCTCGAGGTGCTCGGGCTGCTCGCGCTGTTGGAGCTGCAGAGCTCGCGCATCGCGGCTCGACTCGACGAGCACGGGGCGCCGGTCCTGCTGGAGGCGCAGGACCGAACCCGATGGGACCAGGTCTCGATCCGCCGGGGTTTGGCTGCGTTGCAGCGCGCCGAGCACCTCGCAGCCGCGGGGCAGCCGGTCGGGACGTACTTCCTGCAGGCCTCGATCGCCGCCCAACATGCGCGGGCCGTCACGGCCCGGGACACCGACTGGGTCCGCATCGCGGCCCTGTACGACGTCCTGGCCGGTACCGCGCCGGGTCCTGTCGTGGAGGTGAACCGGGCCGTTGCCTACGGTCGGGCTTTCGGCCCACGCGCAGGGCTGGCCGTCCTCGATGAGCTGGACGCCGCCTCGTTGCAGGGCTCGCCGCTCCTGCCGAGCGTGCGAGCTGACCTGCTGGAACGCGCCGGTTCGCATGCCGCGGCTGCCCAGGAGTTCACCGAGGCCGCCACCCGCACGAAGAACGCCCGCGAACGAAAGCTGTTGCTCGACCGGGCCGCACACAACGGGTCGAGCGGGCCGACCTGAACCGTCCTGCACGGTAGTCGTGGCAGGGCTAGCCGAAGAGGATGGCGGCTTCCTCGTAGCGATGCGGAGGGACCGCCTTCAGCTCTCGGGTCGCGCGGTGCAACGGGACGGTGCTGACGTCGATGCCGACTAGGGAGACCATCGTCCCCCACTCGCTGTGCTTCACCGCGTCGACCGCGGCCGCGCCGAACCGGGTGGCCAGCACCCTGTCGAAGGCGGTGGGCACGCCGCCGCGTTGCAGGTGCCCGAGCACGGTGGACCGGGTCTCGATCCCGGTGCGCTCCTGCAGCTCGACTGACAGATGGTCTCCGATACCCCCGAGCCGCGGCCGGCCGAACGCATCCAGCCCACGCAGCGCCACGGCTTCGGTGCCACCCTCAGGCACGAACCCCTCGGCGACCACGACGACCGGGGCCCGCCCACGGTTCTGGGCCATCTGCACCCACCCGACGATCTCCTCCATACCGACGTGGACCTCGGGGATGAGGATGGCGTGGGCCCCGGACGCCAACCCCGCGTGGAGCGCGATCCAGCCGACGTGTCGTCCCATCACCTCGACCACCATGCAGCGGTGATGGCTCTCACCGGTCGTTCGCAGCCGGTCGATCGACTCCGTCGCGATGGCCACTGCGGTGTCGAAGCCGAAGGTGTAGTCGGTGGCAGACAGGTCGTTGTCGATGGTCTTCGGCACCCCGATGATCTTGACGCCGTGCTCGTGCAGCATCTTGGCCACGGTCAGGGTGCCCTCACCGCCGATGGCGATGACGGCGTCCATGGCGTGACGGCTCATCACGTCCTTGACCCGCTCGGCGCCACCGTGCTCGAAGGGGCTGGTGCGCGAGGTGCCGAGGATCGTGCCTCCCTGGCGGGAGAGTCCGCGCACGTCGTGCCGGGTGAGGTCGCGGACGTCGTCCTCCACCAGCCCGGCCCACCCGTCGCGGATGCCGAGGAAGGTATGGCCGTAGATCCGGTCGCCCTTCATCACCGCCCCGCGGATCACCGCGTTCAGGCCGGGGCAGTCGCCGCCGCTGGTCAGGATGCCGATTCTCACGGCCTTAGTCTTGTCGTTCCCGCCAGGTCCCGGGTAATCCGCCGGCTTCGCCCGTCACGCCAGGCGGCGCAGGTGTGACGTCCCGGCAGGTGGGGCGCGGGCTCAGGGTAGATTCCTCGCCGTGGCGACTTCGAAGAAGCTAGGCGACGATGAGGTCGAGGAGGAGGTCGAAGGGACGTTCGACCACAGTGTCGGTGAGGGTCAGGAACGGCTGCATCGATCGTTGCGGGTCATGCTGACCACCGGCTTCCTGGGTGGGATCGAGATCGGCTTCGGGGTGTTGGCCTACCTCAGCGTCTACGACGCGACGGGGAACCCGTTCCTGGGGTCCATCGCCTTCTCCATCGGTTTCGCCGCCCTGTACCTGGCGCACTCCGAACTGTTCACCGAGGGCTTCTTCTATCCCATCGTGGCCATCTTCGCAGGTCAGGGATCGGTGCTTCAGCTTGCTCGGCTGTGGGGGCTGACCCTGCTGGCCAACCTCGCGGGCGGCTGGGTCCTGATGTGGCTTGTGGTGTGGGGCTTCCCCAAGCTGCACCCGACCATCGCCACCAAGTCACTCGAGTTCGTCGAGGCGCCGTTGGGGGTCGAGTCGATCGCCTTGGCGTTGCTCGGTGGGGGTGCCATCACCCTCATGACGCGGATGAAGGCGGGGAGCACCTCTCAGGTCGCCACCCTGGCCGCTTCGCTCGCGGGGGCGTTCCTGCTCATCGGGCTGGGCCTGTTCCACTCCATCCTGGACTCGATCATCATCTTCGGCGCGCTGCACTCCGGCGCCGAGGGCGTCACCTATGGCAACTGGCTGGCGTGGTTCTGGTACGTCACGCTGGCCAACGTCATCGGAGGGCTGGCCCTGGTCACGGCTCCTCGGCTGGTCCGCAGTAGCGCGCTGGTCACCGGGGGGTCCGATAGCTCGCGAGGCTCCCGCGCCCGCTGACGCTGTCTCACCGGGTCGGGCTGTGGCAGGCTGTCGCGCGGAGGCCCGCGGCCTCCGCCCTGCTGATCCTCCGCCCCGTCAGGAGACGACCTCGTGAGCACCGCCGCCGTAGCCCACCCTCCCGTCCTCGCCGACCGGTTGATCTCCCGGAGCCTGACCACCGATATCGCACTCGTACTCACGGGCGCGGTGGTCGTCGGAGCGCTGGCTCAGGCGGAGATCCCGATGGTCCCGGTGCCGATCACCGGCCAGACCTTGGGGGTGCTC
>JBAUJO010000077.1:0-3213 GCA_049683875.1 Ornithinimicrobium sp. | reverse complement strand
ACCAAATGGGCCGTACGGTGGAAACCAGCACTGAACGCGTTCGCCATCACCTTCGCCGACCGCATGCCAGCGGCAGAGAACCACTGAAAATGAAACCGCCTCTTACACCGTTGCCGCGACAGTCCCCACGGCTCCGCTGGCGTGGCTTGGTCGGCATCGCGGCAGGCAAGGGTTTCAGGTGCGCTGCTGAGGCAAGGTCCCGTAGCTGTTGGCGTAGACCTTGCCCGGCTTGGGGTGGGTGAAGCGCAGAGCGGTCCAGGTGTCATCGATGCGTAGGCAGGTGCTCTCAACAAGTCCACAGTCATAGCCGATCTCGATGACCTTCGAGACGCTGAGATCGGAGCCCAGTTTTCGCTCCTTGGGCCAGGAGAGCCACAGTTTTCCTTGTTGCGCAAGGTGCGGCACGAACCGGGGGAACTCTTCGCGCATTGCAGCTTGGGTTCTCACGAACAGGTGCACATAGTCGAACTGGCCTGTGAGGTCGGCATCGATCCGGAGAGCGGGCATGCCGAGAGTGTCGAAGACACCGTGGGGGGCGCCCGCCAAATGGGTGCGCCAACCTGCTCTGATCCCCATCTTCTGCGCCACGGATCGGCTGTTCATGCGATCACTCTCGTTGGCCGTGCCTGACAAGGGTAGCGTCGTGTCCTGACGGTCCCAAACTAGTCACGCGTGAAGGTCCCCTGCGGCACGACTGCGATGGTCGCCTATCGCTTGGAAACTCACCGTTGCTTCGGTAGTGGATCCCGCACCCGCACGCCCCGCGTAACCATCGGTGACCGGGACGGGATCCGTCTACTCCGGCCGCGCTGAACCCCAGGCCAGCGTGTCGAACTGGCCTACATTGGTGAGCATGACCGCTCCTCAGCCCTACCTCGCCCTTCCCGGCACAGCACGCGAGGCCCTTGCCTTCTACGCCGATGTATTCGGCGGGGAGGTGAGTTTGTCCACCTTCGAACAGTTCAACCGTAGCGATGGCCCCGCTGATGCCATCGCGCACGGCGAACTCTCTGGCCCGGTCGGCTTGGCCGCCTCGGACACCACCGCCGAGGAGCAGGCACTCAGCGTCGAGGTATGCGACTCGCACTGCTGGGCACCGACGAGCCCGACACCATGCGGGAGTGGTTCGCTCGCCTGGCTGACCAAGGCACCGTCGTAGATGACTTACAAGTGCGGCCCTGGGGCGACTGGGACGGACAGGTGAACGACCGCTTCGGCGTGCCGTGGCTTATCCGTTTCCACCCAGCGGACTGACCTCGTCCGGGCTCGCCGTCGTTGTCGCGGCGAGCACGAGCTGCTCTAGGACGTCGTCGTCAACGCCGACCAGCGCCACGGCTGTTCGATGGGCCTTCACGGCCCTCACCGTAGCGACGACCCCAGGGAGGGAACCGACGACGGGGCGGGGTGGGTGCCGCTGACGCCTGCGAGGTCGTGGGAGTCCGCTGTTGCCACCGGGGGCGGCGCGACGTTGGCCGGGTCGAGCGCGCTTGCCTGGCCGGGGTCGTCACAACGAGCGAACAGGTGGCGGATCGTCACGCAGAGCATTACCGTAACGGGATCGGCAACCGGGTCGCTCCGCGAGCCCATCCTGACCGGAGCGCGTCCCGATCTGTGCTCGTCGGAGTCGACGTGGCCACGCGTCGCTCCATCAGATGGCGCGCGTTGGCCCGCGTCGGCTACTGGTCCGTCGCAGGCTGGGACCGGAGCGACCGCTCGGCGATCATCGCGGTCGGCACAATCAGGGCGCGGTAAGGCCACCGCAGCAGACTCCCGGGTACGCGGTTGTGCCGCTCCTCGAGGGCGACCCGCCCGCGTAGGTGCTCCAGCCGTCCGGGTGGTCTTTCCCCGCGCAGCCGTAGCCCGGCCAGGTGCTTGAGGTTCTTGTAGCCATACTGTGCGGGACTGACCAGACGCAGCGACGCTCCGTGCCGGATGTCCAGCGGCTTCCCGTCCAGCTCGCGGGCAAGCAGCACCTCGTCACCGAGCAGGTCCTCGAGCAGGAAGACGACTTTGTACCCATCGCTGCCTCGGACCTCCACCAGCGCGAACTCCGCCGCCGGGTCCAGCCGCGGCACGACGACCTCGCGCCAGAAGTCCCGCATCGGGATTCCTGCCCACCGCACTCCGCGAACGGTCCAGGTCGTCACACAGTGGAAGTCGCTCACCTGTTCCCGCTGCGGCAGGGCGTTCAGGTCGGCCAGCGTCACGATGAACGGTTCGGCGATGCCGAGCCCGTCGATGCGAACCTCGGCAGGGCGCTCTGGCGGGGGTGGGTTCCGCGGCTGGTTTCCGAACCGCGGGAACGAGCTGCGCATCAGCCGTTGTCCCGGTGGCAGCCCGGCAGCCCGCCTGGGCCAGAGCGCGGACACCGCGTGCCGGCTGTTCACCGCGACCGCCTGCGGGCCGAACGCAGGGCGGCTGTCCCGAGCGCGAGGCAAAGCGGTGAGTAGATGCGCAGGTCGTAGTGCCGGTAGACCGCCGTCGACTCCACGGCGTTGGTGCCCGACACCGCCAAGCCGCCGACCCCGCGAGCGAGCAGCACCGTTCCTACTCCGCGAGTGCCCAGCCGCACCCACCGACGCTGCGCTGCCGACGTCGAGGCGGCTGCGGTGATACCGGCAGCCGTGGTGAGCAGCCCGACGACTCCCCACGTCAACGCCGATGACGGGAAAGGCCGGCGTCCCACCACGAGGTCGGCCAGCTCGTCCTGGTCCGCCGCGGGCCACGACGAGCCGGTGGCCCACGCCGCGTGCAGCCCCGCTGCCGCGCTAAGCCCAGTCGTGGCCACCAACGCGGCTCCGCGTCCCGCCGTCTCCGTACGCATCCGTATGGTCATAGCCGTACCGTAGCGTATGGCACATGGCGCCGGCACCTCATCTCTCCGTAGACGACTGGGCGTTGGCTGCGCTCGAAGTCATCGCACTCCGTGGCCTCGACGGACTCAGCGTCGAGGGACTGGCCAGACAACTCGGCGTAACCAAGGGCAGCTTCTACTGGCACTTCGTCAACCGCTCGCAGCTCATCGGAACAACGTTGCTTCTCTGGGAGCAACGCGAGACGCTCGACGTCATCGCTCAGCTGGAGACTCTCAACGACCCGGCCGACCAGCTGCGGTCGCTGTTCGAGACGTCGATCGGCGACGAGGTGCACGGCCTGGTCGACGTGGCCATGGTGACCCGAGCCGACGACCCCACAGTCGGACCGGTCGTCCGC
>JBAUJO010000076.1:0-1680 GCA_049683875.1 Ornithinimicrobium sp. | reverse complement strand
GTTTCCCTGGCAAGGACAAGACCTCCCGAGCGGCCATGGCCGCTCGGGAGGTCTTGTCCTTGCCAGGGAAACGGGGCTGGACGACCGTGACGTCCCGCCCGTGAGGGTCGCTGAGGGACAGGGTCCCAGGGCACTACTGCAACCTCATGGAGGTCGGCGGCTCGTCGGCGAGGTTCTCGGCCCGGATCACGGCCGCCATCCGGTTGGTCACGCCCAGCCGGGCATACAGGTGCTCCAGGTGACTGCGCACCGTGCCCTCGGAGATCCCGAGGCGATGAGCGATCTGGGCGTTGGTGAGCCCGAGCCGGAGCTGGCGCAGGAGCTGCCGCTGGCGAGGAGTCAGCACGACCTGGGTGCCGGCACGCTGTCGCTCGCGCGCGCGGAAGAGCCGCTCGAGGTGGGGCATGAGCAGGAGCAGCAGGAACCGGTCGTCTTCGGTGAAGTCCCTCCCGGACTCGCGGTTGCAGATCAGCCGCAGCGTCCGGCCCTGGCCGTTGGGCAGCACCAGCATGATCTGCGGCCCGCAGTCCGCGGTGATGGGGTCTGAGCGCCGCTGCCGGTCGCTGTAGAAGTCCGTGAGCATCTGCACGTGGTGGTAGGTGCCGGTGCGCTCGGGGAAGCTGCACGGACTGTCCCAGTAGTGGGCCCACGAGTCCGTCCAGGCCCCCGGCTCGAGCCAGTCGGTGCCGATGAGGACCTGTGAGCCCGCATCGGCGGCGTAGTGCTGGATGAAGTACTGCGTCTGCGCGGTGGAGTCGACGTGGTTGAACATGATCTCGTCGCCCTCGAGCAGGTCCACGAGCTGGGCCAGAAGTGCGTCCGGCAACGCGTAGCCGGGCCCGTCGAGGTGCAGCAGGTCACGGACTGCCCGCAACGTCGGCTCGTGGGACAGGCTGCCGCGCATGAGGTCCACCTCCTCGCTGGGATGTCGCTCACCTCCAGTGTCACCCCGTCGGTCCCGGACGTCACCTACGACCATCTCCGTAGGACGGGGGGGATCTCCGGATGACCGCGGGCCCTGGATGCCGCGGGGTGTGCCAGCATGGCCGGATGGTCACGGTGTCACGGCTGCAGATCGCCCCGGTCAAAGGCCTGTCGGTGGTCGAGTGCGACAGCCTGCACCTCGACTCCACCGGAGTCGCCGAGGACCGTCTGCTCTACCTGCTCGCGGCGGACGGTTCCGTGGCCACGTTGCGCCAGCATCCCCCGCTCGCCGCGGTGCGACCCTCGCTCGACCTGGCTGCCGCCACCCTCTGCCTCACCTTTCCAGACGGCTCCCGCCTCAGCGGGGGGCTGGACGACGTCGGCGAGCCGGTCACGGCGACGCTCTACGGTCGCATCCGCCCGGGTCGGGTGCTCGGCGGAGACCTGGCCGAGGCGGTCAGCGCGTATGCCGGGGCGCCCCTGCGGCTGGTCCTGCACGACCACCCCGGGCTGGGCTGGGACGAGGGACCGGTCACGCTCATCTCCCGGGCCTCGATGGCAGCCGTCGCACCGGGGGACGACCAGTCGCGCGCCCGGCGCTTCCGCATGCTGGTCGAGGTCGACGGGCCTGCGGCCTACGCCGAGGAGGCGTGGATAGGACGTCGGGTGCGTGTCGGGTCGGCCGTGCTGGCCGTCGACCCTCCTCTGGGGCGCTGCCTGGGGATCGACCGCTCCCCCGACCACGGGCGCCCGGAC
>JBAUJO010000075.1:0-13301 GCA_049683875.1 Ornithinimicrobium sp. | reverse complement strand
GCCGATGTGAGCGGCGCGACCCGCACCTGCCTTGTTGTCGGTCTGATCATGCTGATCAGCGCGGTCGTAGCATTCTTGCTGTAGCCCGCTCCAGACGCAGTGGCCCACTGTCCTGCCGCACGCCTTTTCCGGCCGCAGGCCCGAGTGGTCCAGTGACCGATCGTCTGATGCGTATGCGGGGTTGAGGCCGGCGGGAGTCAGGCAAGGGTGATCTAGGGGAGATGCCGGATACTGCCGGCTGCCGATGTCGGCCACCATGGGCCTCGCATTTGTCGCAGTTTCCGGGTCTCGAGACCTCTTGACTGTCGACTGCCCGTTGATATCTTCGACCGATGCGCACCGTTCGATTTACGTGGCCTGTTCCTCCAAAGTCGGCCGAGAATTGCGAGGGGGAGGTCTATGACTCCGACTTGAAGGCGGGCACCTGTACTCCCACCTCCGACTTTCCTGGTCTGGCCGGTGTCTACAACCTTCTTCACGAAGAGATGGCATGGACCATCAATCCCGAGCACCCATTGCCTACCTTTCTCCACGAGAGCTACGCAGCCAACATCGAAACCTGGATGATGCAGGTATCGAATCCTGCCGACGAAATAGCCGCGATCGGTGAGACGCGCGACGCCCTCACGCAACTGGTTGACTCTAGGGAGAAAGCGTCCCTGACTCGTTCTCAATCTCGGCAGTCGTGACGACAACGGAGAAAGCGGTCAGTGGGCTGAAGGTCCTAGGTCGTTGCATCATGATCCGGCCTGTCTGAGCGGACGCGGCGACCCTCAGACCAACCCCAGAGTGTCCCCGGCTCACGTTCGGCAGCTACTGGCCAGACATGGTCTAGAAAGGCAGAACGGTCGCCCCGGGTTCAGTAGGTGCCGGTGTCGGTCCCTCTGTCCGCGCCGTCCACATCGAGTGCGGCTTGCCAAGTACCGTGCTCGGAGCGCAGACCCGTTGTCGGAAACACCACAGTCCAGCGGTTTCCGACTCGGTTCGGGCTGATTTGGTAGTTCAGCTGCGTCGACGAGTCGCCATGCCGGAAGATCCAGGTGCCCACGTGAGCACCGTCAACAATCTTGAAGCCTAACTGGTCGATGCTTTCCCCGTCTTCTCCGGTGAAGGTCGTCGACAAGGTCCAGTCTCCGTCGTCTGGCAAATCCTCGCTCACGTTCCACACCAGAATGGCCTGGGGTACTCGGATGTTCACGCTCGCGCTAAGCAACTCAGTCATTCGTGCATCCTGTCATCCCCTACCGGAGGGGCGCTGCTCCAGCGGATCCCTCAGCGGCACAGCGACCCCGTAGCACGGCATGGTCGGGCAGGCCCCGCTGCGCGGCGGGCTTGGTACCATCAGTTCGGTGGTACGCCACCGACTGCGCTTCCACGTGACAGGTCACGTGAATCACCGCGGAGAGGCCTGAGCAGGTCAGGACATGTCCGGGTGGGGTGCGGCGCTCCCGCGCCGACTTCATTCAGCCAGCCACGCGTTGGCGGACGAGAGGACATGACAAGTCGTCGAAGGACGAGAAGAACCTGACGCAGGTGATCGACAAGATCTCGAAGATGAACGAGCCAGCACGGTCGACCATGCGACGGGTGCACGGCGTCATCATGGATGCAGCCCCCACCTTGAGGCCGCGCATCTGGTACGGGATGCCCGCCTACGCAAAGTCGGCAAGCACACCCGCGCTCATCACGCTGCGCAACGACGAACGGCTCAACCTCGCGATCACCGAGAAGGCAGCGTTCCGCGCGGCAGGCGGCGCGGACGGGCAGCTGATGCCAGCGGCGTGGTACTTCGAGGCGACGAACGAAGTCACCGAGACCCGGATTGCCCAGATCGTCCGCTCGGTCGTCACCTGAGCGCACGTTCCTCCCCGCCCGGGCGAGAGGTGTCGCGCACCGCCCGGGTGGCCTGGAGCAGCAGGAGCTGCGCACGGACTGTCACCGGCACCGTTTGAAGCTGATTCACAGCTGGTAACGAGCAGAGCTGGTTCCCTCAGACGGCGGGCGGAGGTTCGACGAGACGAACCACTATCGGCACGACCTGGCTCAGCCAGCCCCCGAGGCGCCGATCGTTCCGCCTGCAGATGGTCTCGCCGAGCACGTCGGTGAGGGATCCGTTATCGAGACGAGAATGATCCACAGCCTCGCGGGGAGGCTTCGGGCTTGACTGTCATAGGCGGCGGAGTGAGGAGTCCAGGTTTGGCTCCGGGCGTTATGTCTGTCCTGAGCCGGCGCTGACACGATCGAGCGCCAGTCAAACTTCCGGCTGAGTTGGCAAGGGTTCACTCGATCCGTTTGCCACTCGAATGAAGGTGAGGACTTCGTTCATCCGTGCTTGCAGGTCCAGTGGGAAGTCGTCTGCGGGCCACATTTCGCAGGCCTGACGGGCGATCTTGACCTTGTCCGGTCTACTCTTCTCGCTTCGTGACTGTCCGCCCCTGCGGGGAGCGGGAGTGGTGATGCGCAGCGGATCGCCCCACTTATTGCCCGGAGGGACGTGGGTACTGCGAGGGTGGACCTCGCGGACGGCGGCGCTGAGTGTCTCATTGGGTACGTAGTTCTCGATCGTGCGACACGCGGTGATCCATGCGAATCCAGGCATGTCCCTTCGATCGAACTCGTCGCGAATGCGGCGCTTGGTGGGGTTGACGCCCGCTGAGGGTGAGGTCTTATCGCTGTCGACTAGGAGGGCCGAGTGCCGGTTGAGTCGGCGCAGGGAGATGAATTCCTCGATTGAAGGGTCGTCGGCGGTGAGATGTTTGAGAAGTCCACCGCCGTAGAACATCACCGAATAGTGGATGCCCTCAATGAACTCGCCCGGGGCCGCCATCTTGAGCCACTGCCGCAGGTAAATACGGTCGGAGGGTCCTTCGACCCACAGAACCGCGTTGGCCTGGATGAGATCCGACGGTCGGTAGCCGAGGTCGCTACACAGGTCTGAGACAGCTTGGACCGTCGCGGCTTGCGTGATCAGTGTGCCTTGGTCGAGGTCGTGCCTGACGTGGAGAACGCTAGCGCGTTCGTAGTCGAGCAGATGCGCCGAGTGGGTTGCGATGAGGTACTGATTGGTGGTGGCCTCGCTGAGGTATCGCACGAGCTTGCGTTGCAGTAGGGGATGTAGGTGAACTTCGGGCTCCTCGATGCACACGAGGTTTTCCTCGAGCAAAGTAGCTGCTGCAGCGAGAATAATGACCTGGTGGATCCCAGTCCCGAGGCTGGCTAGGGGCAGAGCGCGACCGCCTTGGTGGACCTGGATCTCGTCTTGGTCGGCGGGAATGGCGATCGTGACGTCGCCGTCTTCAAGGACGGTGTGCGCAAACTGGTTGATGGCGTCGAACTTGGCCCGGTCGACTTGGTATCGCTGTACTGGCGGAGCTTCCAACTTTGCGAGGCGCCGAACGAGGTCGCGGCCGCTGTAATCCTCCGGCAGGGCGGTTGAGCTCGAGCTCCTGGTGAGCTCGTCAGTGGGAGCGTCAGGGGGTGAGATCTGGCGGAACGCCCCCACCACCTTGACCGGTGGCGGATCGAAAGGAAATAGTTGTTCAATTACCCGGCGGGCGTCATGGGTTCTACCACCGCCAGCGGTCGACGTCAGTGCGGAAGAGGCCGCTGAAAGAACTTGGTTCCCAGGCCCGAGCTTGTCCATCACATCCTCGAGAAACGCCTCATCCAAGGACCACACGGACGTACGATCGCGGTTACTTCGAAAGGTGTCTCCCTTGGTGCTATACGTAAGCCAAATTTCCTGGCCAACAACGGGGTGAAACACCTCGTTTTCCAGCAATGCCACTACGCGGTTTGGCGTGCTGAGCTGGGGTGCCCTCTTCCGGAGGGCCTCGATGTCGACTGGTCGGTAGGCGACTTGAAGCCGTAGCGGTGGGCCTGAAGGTTGAGGTTTATCGACCCAGTCGAGTTCTGGGACCTTTTTGGTGAGCAAGGACTCAGTGAAGCGGAGGACATTGGACTTGCCGGCGTTGTTCTGGCCTGCCAACAACGTCACTTTGCGTAGCGGTCCCAGTGCCTGTAGCTCGCGCAGACTCCGGTAGCCGCCGATCCCAATGCCGGGCAGCAAGAGCCCTTGGTCTGTGGCCGCACTCATGGCACTATCCTCCACGATGATTGATCAGGTTCGACGCAAGCAGCAGCCGGGTAGACAGGGGCCCTCGGCTCCGGTGCGCAGAACCGACCGTAAGCCGAACCGTCATCGGGGCAGTCACGCCGCCTGGCCGGCTGATAGTCAGAGATATCGGTCAACCCCTCCGTCGGCACGGAACGAGAGTCGTAAGGCGTTCCTCTTGCGGCGCTAAAGCGCGTTGAATCCGGCCGGCGGCGAACAGCAATAGCAGGCCCTCCAGGAGTCCGGTTGTCTGAGGGTCTCCGCAGCATTGTTCGACTGTCATCCCGATGCTGGCGGGTGCCGGCTCTATCGTCGAGGTCCTCTGCGGAACCTGATCCCCGCGGGTCCGCGTTTGGCGGCCGCACCTGTCCCGGTCGTCATCCACGTCGCGGCGGGATTCTCTACGCCTTTCTCGGCGCGTTCCAGTTCTCCGAGGGCATCGGCCGTCATCAGCCCGGTGGCGCCGGCGAGCCGGACGCGTCCTGGTCGCACTCGGCTGTGTGGATGACTCTGATCTCCCGATCAAGGAGGGTATGGATGCGTATTTATCTTATGGTACTGTACCTTCAGTACACAACCTCAGGAGATGGCCTATATGCGCGGAACCCAGCTCGACAGCCGACGGGTGATCCTGCCCTACCTTGCCACGATGGTGGTTCTCAACATCGCGCTCCAGGTCGGCATTGTCATCGCCGGAAACACGATCGGTCTCGTCGCATTCGTGATGACTGCCGCCGTCGCTCTGGTGTACGCGCTCTACCACTGGAAGCGGCGCACTGAACTGTCCCAGATCCGCTACGGACGGCTCGTCGCTCACCTAAGTGGGTTCCTCACCGTCAACCTAGGGTTTCACCTGCACGCCGCAGTGCTGATCGTCACCAATAATGCCGCGATCCGAGGCGACGCCAACTTCCCGATCGACGATCAATGGTTCGGCGTCCTGTTCGGAATGTTCATCATCTGGGGCCTTGGCCTGCTTATCCACCTCGCGGCCAGTATCGGATCGCGCGGTTTCGAGGACCTCCGTGCCTGACAGCGAGGAAGACGAGCTCATCGAGGAACTCGTCCGCGCGTGGGTGGAGGTATACAAGAAGAGCGCCACCACCTTGATACTGCTGCGGTCCATCGGCGACGAGGGGCCAGTCACAACCTCAGCCATCGCGGACACGCTCTCCCTCCGAACCGGTTGGGAACTCACCGAACGAGGGCTCTACCGGACCCTTCGGCGCTTGAGCGACCTCGGACTTGTGGCCGTCCACGAACAACCCGGGCACCGCACCGGCGCCCGTCGCCACGTCTACGAACTCACGGCTAGAGGCCAGGCCTACCTGCAGCGAGTCGAATCAGCCCTCATCACGTAGAGCACGGCCGAGCCGACCGAACCACAAAGACGACGGCGTCGCTTCGCGAACGGTCGAACAACCGCAGGGAACCGCTGTCACCAACACCCTCAAAGAATCGATCAGATGCTGCGACCACCACGCGAACCTGGGGAACGACGACTGGAACCGGTGGCCGCGCAAGACCCCGTTCTCGAAACTATCGCTATTCGGGCATCTTCAACCGGACACCGTGCTTCTGCAGGTCTCAATGCTCACGGTCAGAATGGTTGAGTGATCGTCTCGGTAGAGGGCCCCTTGCTGCGGGCAAGACGACCTGGTGTTTGGTGCACGCGGGCCGCTTTGTGCACGGGTACGTGCCGACCGGCGCCGAGCCCGACGGCAGCGATCCCGATGCGTAGGCCGAGCACTGGGTGCAGGTCAACAGCGGCCGGTGGGCTCAGGGGTTGGAACTCGAGCGCACCACCGGGGTCGCCATCTGCGATAGCGACCCCCTAAAGCTGCACTACAGCTGGTCTCTGGCCGTGGTCGGCGCCGCCCCGTGGGACCGGTTCAGGCGCGAACTGCAGCGCTGCCGGCTCGCATTCGCCACGGGCAGCCTCGGCCTGGCGGACCTGATAGTTGTCAGCACGGCGCCGCGGGCGCAGCTGCGTCACCAGAAGGAAACTGACCGCAGCCGCCGACGGCGATCGTTCGGCCTGCACGTCCGCCTACGCGAGCCACTACTGGCCTGGTACGGCGCGCTCGAGCGATCATCTCCTGGACGGGTGCTCTGGGCGCTGCCCGACGACAACAACGCGCTCAAGACCACAAGCGCGCGAGCGGATCGCACCGACCCTGCACTGCTCGACGCCCTCATCGACCAGCTACCCATGCCGTGAGTGGATCGTGTTGCGGTGACGGGGTTCATCAGCGCGCTTAAGCCCATAATCGTGCAGTGGCCTATGACGAGTTCGTTCAGTCGATCCGGTTGATCGACGGAGCGCCAGTTGCCGGGAGGGAGCGGCTGACGCGGCGTCGCCGATTCTTACCGGTAGCAGTCGACATCGACCAGGACGTCGCCGTGACGGTCTTCCTGCGACGAGCCCACGGAGGCGCCGGTTGGCAGGAGCACACATTGAGCCGCAGTAGTCAAGGATGGCGGATACTCGGCGGGGGCGGGTGGGGGCTGGACGCGTTGGACGTGCTGACGTCGGTGCCCACGTTCGTTGAATTGGGAGGGTACGCCGAAACCAGCGGAGGCGGGAGCACCAATGTGAGCAGGACTGAGCGGCCTCCTTCTGGTGCCCGCTGGGTGCACTACGCGCTGATCAGGACCGCGGTCGAAGTGACAGGAGTCGCGGTTGGTGAAGAACGGGTCATCACTGTGCCGGACCACGGTCGAGTGGCCGTGGTCTGGAGAGATCGTCACCGGCGGGGGTCGATCCTTGGGAGAAACGGGAAGTACTCCAGCGCATTGACTTGTCGGCATAGCAGCGCCGGTCGACCCAGAGTCGTTCCCCGTTCTCCAGGAAGTCATCGATCAGCCGGTGACCGAATCCCTGTCCAGTGACGGATCGGTGAGGGAGACGGGTTCAGACGATGCGGAACTGTCTCGCGCGAAGGAGGTACCTGCGGGTCGGCTCTTTCGAGCCGGGTCTAGCGCCCGCGACCCCTGCAAGCACAATCCGCTTGGGGGTGGTCAGCGTTTCGTTGGCTGTGTGAATCGCCTCGTGGTGGCGGGATTGCCACCGACGGTCGAGCCTGTCGACTTCTCCCTCCCGAAGTGATCAAACAGCTGTGGCGGTGGATTGGGAGCGCTCGCACGCTGATCAGCGCGTCGTCTGCCGACTGCCTGCTGATGTGTTAGATCATTGTTCGCTTGAGTGACTCCGATGCGGATAAGCCGCCGACCCAGCCCGCTCCTACACCTCCCCCGGAAGAGCCGAGAGTGGTACCGACTCGTCTCGTCAAAGAGGGGGAGAAGCCGCCCCGGCAGCAACCCCGTCCTCCCTCGAGGTGATGCAGGGCACCGCCTACGCTGGACTTATCAGCCAAGAACTAGGCGCGCTACGTGACAGACGGACAGCGACCGTGGATCGTCTGGTCCGGGTTCAACAATCAGCAGCCCTTCCCGTCGCGGTCGTCGCAGCCGCAGGCGGGCTGCTGCAAAACGGCGCCCCGCCCTGGAACGCGGGCCTCCTCGTTGCCGGTACCGTCATCCTCGTGGCGGCCGTGGTGATCGCCGCGATTGGTCTGCAGAAGAATCGGTCACAGCTGGCAGATTCAGCGCAGTTGAAAGACTTCGTTGACGCCGGTTGGACTGACGACGACTTGACCGCCCGTTACAACGTCGTCATCCACCAGATCAAGCAGATGAAGGATCTAGACGAAGTCTGCGATCAACTACATGTGTGGGCGGTGAAAGCTACGTGGACCCAGATGGTCGGTCTGGTGATCGTGGGTGCCGGCGGGGCTAGTCTGCTCATCCCTTGACATAGCACCAGCCACGACGCCCTGGATCAATCAACCCGAACTAGGCCCTCATATAGACTGCGTGAGCGAACGTGCCTCCCGCCTTGACACCTTCCGATCGACCGGGGCAGCCCAGGCCTCTCTTAGGGCAGTGACGGCAGCGGCCACGTTGATCCCGCAGAGGCCATTCTTGGTGATGGTCCCCACAGGGTGACGGTGTGGGTGCCCACGCGCGGGCAGGTTCGGAGTTGCTCTGGGCTTGGAACGCCGCGCAAGGGAACGAGGTGCGTGCGCATCGTGATGTAGTGGTTGTGGGGCGACTGGACATGTGTAGGTGTGAGCATTCTTACTGTCGGCTTCTCTGGCGCCGATTTCTTACCGCTGTCAGCGTTAGCAGAGTACGTGGACGAGAAGGAAACCTTCCAGCGCCTATTCGAGGCCAACTACGAGGATCTGCTGCGCTTTGTCGAACGCCGGAGGTCGCGCAGCGACCACGCCACACGAAGAACTGAACCGTCTCGCCGCCGCCGCTAGCGACGTCCTGACCATCGAACATTGAAGCGTAAGTGCTCAAGTTCCGACACGCAGACCCAAATCCCGGGCCGCGGTGCTGCGCTTCCACGAAGAGAGCACGGGCCATGCCACACGCCAGATAGGCGGGCCAGCCCCAGATCCCGCATGACGAACGGCTACGAAGCAGTGACCGAGTGCCGGTCAGCGTTGCCCGGGGGCTCTTTGTCGGGTTTAAGGTCGCTTACTTGAGGAAATCGGGTCAGGGGTGCTTCGCATACGACTCAGGGGGTCCTACGGGTGGAATCAGGGTGATCCCCGATACCGGTCAGCCGGCACGGGTCGCAGGCTAGAAGGCGTGAGTTTTCCGGCATCACAGTCCTGACCTTCTTCGTCGCCCGGCTGTATGCGCGTCGCCGATAGGCGCGATTACTGGGGTTCTCAGTTGTGTAAATTCAACCGAAAGTTCGGATCCTCATGCTTCTTCCTCTAGTTTCTGTTTCCCTCATCGGGCTCCTCGTCGGAGGCGCCTTTGCGCTCTCCCACCCCCACCGGGTCACGCTCATCTTGTGGTCACTCCTGGGCGCCTGGGGCGGCTTTCTGCTCGGTGCGCTGGCCGGAGTGATGATCGATGTGATTGCCGGCACCGGAGTGTGGCTCGCGCTCATCGGACATCTCACCGCGTTGCTGGTAGCTGTCGCTACAGCCCAACGTGCCACTGAGCACTCTCACCGCCGTGCGGCCTAGGACAGGTCGTGCTACATGCCCCGCGTAGGACAGTCACGGGTGCCGAAGGTATGGCGGTGGGTCATCGGTGTCACCCTTGGCGGCCTCGCGATCGGGCTGGGGTTCTTCGGTTGGGCAGCGTGGGCATGGTTCACAATTGCTGTCGATACCACCGGTCAGGTCGACTTTGATCGGCGCGTGGCGATCCCCCCACTAGCTCAATCCCGAGTGGTCGATGGTGAGCGCACCTTCGACCTCACCGCGCAGACCGGGACCAGCAACTTCGGCCGGGGAGACACTCCCACGTGGGGCATCAACGGGGACTACCTGGCCCCAACGTTGCGCGCTACCCGCGGAGAACAGGTGCGGATGCGAGTTCGTAACGACCTGCCCGAAACCACCTCGATGCACTGGCACGGCATGCACCTACCCGCCGAAATGGATGGAGGCCCACACCAACCCATCGCACCCGGACAGACGTGGAAGCCGTCTTGGACGATCGATCAAAGCGCTGCCACCCTCTGGTACCACCCCCACCCACACGGGGCGACCGCCGCACACATCTACCGCGGCATCGCCGGCATGTTCATCCTCGATGACCCCGCCGAGCAGGCTCTTGATCTTCCCGCTGAGTACGGCGTCGACGACATCCCCCTGATCGTCCAAGACAAGAAGTTCCACAACGACGGCACCTTGGACGAAGACCAGTTCATGTTCCAATCCGCCGGCGTCACCGGGGACACCGTGCTCGTCAACGGAACGGTCGACCCCTACCTCAATGTAAGCACCGAACATGTCAGGTTGCGCCTGCTCAACGCCTCCAACACCCGGCCCTACAACTTCGCGTTCGCCGACAATCGAGACTTCGCCATGATCGCGAGCGATGGTGGGCTCCTGTCCGAACCCGTACTGATGAACCACATCCAACTCTCGGTGGCAGAACGTGCCGAGATCGTCGTGCGGATGGAACCTGGTGAGCGGATCGTCTTGCGCTCCGGGCCCTCGGACTCAGGCAATCGCATGGCCGGCGGGGCCGATCGCCTCGACATCATCGAATTGCGCGCCGCAACCTCACTCACGCCCTCACCGGACGTGCCAGAGACACTCATGACTCAGCCACGTCTTGACCCAGCAGAGGCTACCGAGTTCCGCTCCTTCGACCTGGCCGGGTTCTCCATCAACGGTCAAGGGATGGACATGAGCCGAATCGACCACACCGTTACCCTCGGAGACACCGAGATCTGGGAGGTGACGAACGTCGACGGAAACAGTCACAACTTCCACGTTCACGACGTCCAGTTCCGTGTCCTAGAGATCGACGGCCGCCCGCCGCCGCCACACCTAGCAGGACAAAAGGACACCATCTGGATCCGGCCGCAAGAGACGGTGCGACTCATCATGCGCTTTACCGACTACACGTCCACCAGCGCGCCCTACATGTTCCACTGCCACACACTGCGCCACGAAGACCTCGGCATGATGGGCCAGTTCCTCGTTGTATAACCCACCTGGGACGGCACATTGCCCGACGCATTCACCGTCGGACCAGCCACAGAAGAAGACAGCCTCCCTGGCCTATCGAACCACCAGCACTAACCGCAATTCACCCACCACCCTTTCGCCCTAGTTGCAAACGACGTCCGGACTTCTCGGATTCTGCCGCTTAGACCACAAGCAACAGATCCTAGGAAAGGGCTAGTCGGCCAGGTTCAGGTGCAGATAACCCGTCAAGGCGGTGTCGAACCCGGCCACACGACCAGCGCCAAGTCGTCCACCGAAAGAGGAACGGTCCACGGGGCAGTCGTCGCCTCACCGGACCATCGCCAAGGGCGACAGCAGAGCGGTCCCGCAGGGATCGGTCTGCGAGACGCCGTCGCCCGCCCCAGGGCTCCCCGCTGCGTCGTAACGAGCTATCCGGATCTAGGTGCAAGTGGCCGACGCGCCGCCCTGAAAATGGAGGCGGATAGTCACCCGGTTCTTGGCCGGGCATCGGGTCGACGTCGCTCAGTGACCTACGTAGCTGACGGTGCTATCAGTCTGAGCTGAGCTTGCCCTGCTCTTCGAAGTCTCGGTAGCCACGCTCCGTCAGGTCGGCCAGCTGGTCGAAAAGGCTTTGATCCACGGCCTTGAAGTTGAAGCACGACTTGCCCTGCATGCGCCCTCGCAGATCCGGTGACACGTCGTCGAGCAAGCTTGGGTTCTCGTAGACGGGCATCAGGTGGTAGCTCACGTAGTTCTTCTTGGTCTGCACCCCACCAAAGGCGCGCGGTCTACCGTTGGTCATCACATCATCAGTGTCCAGGTAGAAGTAGCCGGGGCGGTCACCCGTCACGACCAGCTGATCGCTATAGGTTTGCATGATCCGGCGTAACGCCTCGAATACCTCATTCATCACCGACCTCCTCACGGTCGCAGTCACAGCACGGCATCCGGTCAGGTTTTGGGGCGGGTGCCCGCCGGTTTGGTCGCGGTAACCCATGGTGTGCGGTTCAGGGCTGGGAATGCCGGGGACCGCGTCAGAGTCACTCGCCGTGCTGGTCGAACATTAGCGTGTTGCCGTCAGGGTCGGTCAGCAAGAAGTGGGTGGGGCCTGTCTTTCCCTCGGTAGGCGCGACCAGCGGCCAGCCCGCATCCTTCAGCGTCTTCTCGATTGCGCGCGCGTTGGGAGGGTTGAAGGTGATGATGTTGGACTCGAGCAGGCCGTGGAAGAGCCCGATCTTGGCCGCGCCGTTCGCTACCAGGACCCAGCTCTTCCCGTCGCCGTCGATCGTGGAGAACCCGATGGTCTCGTAGAACCGGTGGGAGGCCGCCAGATCGTTGACCGCGAGACTTATCGAGAATGTGCCCAGTTCCATGTGACTCCTGTCGATGTCCAACGTGTGCTGAGACCAGTCACGCTACGGGTGGGCTCGTCAACATGCTTGCCCGATCTTGCTGACCAGCGGCAAGGGATTAGCCTGATCAAGTGTCCAGCGCCCTGGGGTACCGGGACATTTATGAGGGCCGCGTGAACCGTGCGCTCGATGTCATCACGCGCGACATCGCCGGCGACCTCAGTTTGGGGCGTCTGGCCGCCGAGGCTGGGTTCTCGCCGTATCACTTCCACCGGATCTTTCGGTCGATCACCGGAGTCACGCTGGCCGAGGTGATCACCCGGACCCGCCTCGACCGAGCCCGCACGATGATGGCCCAAAACCCGCACCTTCCACTGACCCAGGTAGCCATCACCTGCGGGTTCGGGAGTTCCTCGAACTACAGCCGGGTGTTCCGGAAGCACTACGGGGTCCCCCCGAGCACCTTCGACCATCGAGCCCACCGTGACGCCACCGAACACGAGCGCGCCCAGTGGTACAGAGAGTCCAGGCCACCGCCCGATCAGAGCGCAACCTACGATCTGAAGGTGCGCCGCATCCCGGCACGAACCATCGCCTATCTTCGGGTCACGAAACCATACGAGGATGGACGGGTGCTGGACGTCGCGGCACGGCTGGCCGACATCATCGAGGAACGGCAGCTGCGGCCGCAGCGATGGTTGGGGTACACCAGGGACCACCCGGATTTCGTCGCGGCCAATCACTGCACCTACGACGTCGGCGTCGAGCTCCCCGCCGAGCAGCCTCGGCTCCGGCCGCCGCTGGGCCGACTCGAGCTGCCGACCATGACCGTCGCCGAGCTCACGCTCTCAGGGTCGCTGGACGAAGAGATCCTGGCCATCGATTGGCTCTACACAGTGTGGCTGCCGGGCAGCGGCTACGAACCGACCAACCACCCTATGTTCGAGGCATGGCCCCGCCGGCCCTTCACTGGCGCCGACCAGGAAGACCTATTGCTGCACGTGCCCGTGATTCGACTCCGCCACTACACGGTTTGCCCACCCGCTTGAGGCTGGCTCCGATGCCCTGGGCCCTCACCCGCAGAGCCCGGTGACACCACATCGGGTGGCTTACCGGTACCACCTTCGTCTCAACACCGCCAGCAGCATCGGGCCGTTCACGCAAGTCCAACTCCTATCGCCGACCGGTGACGGATCGGGGACTGTCGCGGCAACGGTGTAAGAGGCGGTTTCATTTTCAGTGGTTCTCTGCCGCTGGCATGCGGTCGGCGAAGGTGATGGCGAACGCGTTCAGTGCTGGTTTCCACCGTACGGCCCATTTGGT